>NZ_JBFULC010000009.1:0-92591 GCF_056400525.1 Stenotrophomonas sp. P5_A9 | reverse complement strand
GCGTCGGTGGGGAGGCAGCCGAGCATGGCTCGGCTCTACCCACCACACAAAGGYCCCGGCAAGGCCGTCYMCCCGGATGCACCAGCCAAGCCGTGCACGAAAACGCACCGGTAGGCCGTTTCCCAAGACGCGCCAGCCAAGCCATTCACCCAAATGCACCGGTAGGCCGTTCCCMAAACGCACCAACAAACCCGCTTTCCCAAACGCACCCGCCGTCTGTCGGGGGGGCGGTGTGGGTGGGATGGCGGGACCGTCACACGCCATGGATGGCGTGTGCGAGCCTCCATGGACGGATTCACGGCGTGTCCCGCCATCCCACCCACACCGACCCCAACCCGTCGACAGTGAGCCGTTGCGGTTGCGGTTGCGGTTGCGGTTGCCGTTGCCGTTGCAGTCGCAGTCGCAGTCGCAGTCAAACGTGCAGCTGCCCGAAAAAACAAAAAGCCCCGCAATGCGGGGCTCTCCACTGTCCAGACAACGCGAACCGCTTACAACCGCTCGCGGATCGTCTGGCGCAGCGCTTCCAGATCCTTGGCGAACGCATCGATCCCCGTCGCCAGCTTCTCGGTCGCCATCGGATCGGCGGCCAGATCCGTCGCAAAGCGCGCCGCATCGATCGGCGTCACCGACACCGCTTCGGCCGCGCCGGCCACCAGCTTGCGCGACAGCGCGCCATGGTCGGCATCCAGCTTCTCCAGCAGATCCGGCGAAATCGTCAAACGATCGCACCCCGCCAGCGCCTCGATCTGCGCCGTCGAACGGAACGAGGCACCCATCACCACCGTCGGCGAACCGCGGCGCTTGAACTCGGCATACACCCCGCGCACGAACACCACGCCCGGATCGGCATCGATATCGGCCGGCGCCTGCCCATGGGCCACGTACCAGTCCAGAATGCGTCCCACGAACGGCGAAATCAGGAACGCCCCCGCCTCGCTGCAGGCCAGCGCCTGGGTCGGATTGAAGATCAACGTCAGATTGCAGTCGATACCCTCGGCCTGCAGCACCCGCGCCGCCTCCACGCCTTCCCACGTCGCCGCGATCTTGATCAGCACCTTGCTGCGCGGCACACCGGCCGCCTCGTACATCGCGATGAACTGGCGCGCCTTGGCCACCGTCGCCGCCGTATCGTGGGCCTGGTCGGCATCCACTTCCGTCGACACCCGGCCCGGCACCAGCGTGCTCAGCAGCGTGCCCACGCCAACGGTCAGGCGATCGGCCACCGCGTGCACGATCGTCTCGCGCTCACCCGACTGCTCGCGGCCCCACGCAAGTGCCGTCTCGATCAGGTCCGCATACACCGGCAGATCCAGCGCCTTCTTCACCAGGGTCGGATTGGTCGTGCAGTCGACCGGCTTCAAGCGCTTGATCGCTTCGTAATCACCGGTATCGGCGACCACGACGGACAGATCACGCAGCTGGGTGAGTTTGGACGGAGAAACGGTGTTCATTGCGACTCCTGGTACGAAACGGGGAACCTGCGCAGCGGCAGGGAATTCAGGACTGGGGCTGGTTGTGGACCGCCGTCACACGCAAGCGCAGCTTGCGGCCACCCGGTGCATCCCAGTCCATGGTCTGGCCGACGGCCAGGCCCAGCAGCGCGGTGCCCACGGGCGCAAGGATCGACACCTTGCCCTGCTCGACATCGGCTTCGCGCGGGTAGACCAGCGTCAGCACGTGCTTCTCGTTCTGCAGCTCATCTTCGCATTCCACCCGCGAATGCATCATGACGATGCCCTCGGGCATCTGCTCCGGCGCCACCACCGTGGCCCGGTTGAGTTCGGCGGCCAGGGCCGCAGCCGCGGCGGTCTGGCTGACCGCCGGGGAGTCGAGCATGGCATCCAGCCGATCCATGTCGTGGCTGGAAACGATGATGGACGGGGGCAGCCCGCTGGAAGTGGACATGTAAAGCTCCTTGCGATTGATGATGGCCCATGCAAAAGGCGGCGCCTGCTGGCGCCGCCTGGGTTCTATTGTGCTGCCTATCGAAGGCGGATGCGACCCGGGCCGCATCGACAACGATGCGGCCGGTTCAGCGTGTTGGGCGGTCGGCGTATCAGGCGCTGCGGCGCGGTGCCGTGCCCACGTCCGAATCGGTGTTTTCCAGGGTGAACAGGCCGGCCGGTAGGCGCTTGAACTGCTGCGCCAGCTGCTGGAGGAAACCGGTCATCGCCGAACTGCGCCGCCACGCCATCGCGATGCGGCGGCTGGGACGATCATCGCCCTGGAAATCGAGCAGGCGAATGTTCTCCGAACGGGGCACCGGCGGTTTCACCGACAGGGTGGGCAGCAGGGTGATGCCCACGTCGGCGGCGACCATCTGCCGCAACGTTTCCAGACTGGTGGCGCGGAATTCGGACTTTTCATTGGCACCAAACAACCGGCAGACCGCCAGGGCCTGGTCGCGCAGGCAATGCCCGTCCTCGAGCAGCAACAACTTCTGCGTGGACAGTTCCTGCACGTCCAGATGGTGGCGCCGCGCCAGCGGATGCTGCCCGGACACGGCCAGCAGGAACGGTTCCTCGAACAGGAATTCGGCATGCAGCTGATCGTCGTCCAGCGGCAGCGCCAGCAACGCCGCATCCAGCTTGCCTTCGCGCAGCCGCGCCAGCAGTTCGTCGCTCTTTTCCTCGACCAGCAACAGTTCCAGCTGCGGGAAGCGTTCGCGGATGTTGGGAATCACATGCGGCAACAGGTACGGGCCCAGCGTGGGGAAAATCCCCAGCCGCACCGTACCGGCTTCCGGATCGCGACTGCGCCGGGCAGCTTCCTTCATCTGCTCGACCTCGGCGACGATCGTGCGCGCACGCGCCGCCGCCTCGACCCCGGCCGGGGTCAGCATCACTTTGCGTGGAGCACGTTCGACCAACGGCAGGCCAAGCTCGTCCTCCAGCTTGCGGATCTGGGTGGACAGGGTGGGCTGGCTGACGAAGCAGGCGGCCGCGGCGCGGCCGAAGTGCCGGTGCTCGGCCAGCGCCACCAGGTATTTCAGATCACGTAGGTTCATTTCCTTGGACCTCTAAGCGGTAATGGACCGGGTGATGGCGTGGCTTACCCAGCAGGTGGGCCCCGGTGAACCGGGACCCTGACGTTTCAGGCAGCTTCGGCGACAACGCCGCTGCTCTTGGGAACGGATGTACGGATCAGGTGATCGAAAGCGCTCAGTGCGGCGGTCGAACCGGCGCCCATCGCGATGACGATCTGCTTGTAGGGCACGGTGGTGCAATCGCCCGCTGCGAACACGCCTGGCACGCTGGTCTGGCCGCGGTCATCGATGACGATCTCGCCGCGGGGCGACAACGCCACCGAACCCTTCAACCACTCGGTGTTGGGCAGCAACCCGATCTGCACGAAGATGCCTTCGAGCTCGACCCGGTGCGCATCGCCACCGACGCGGTCGTGGTAGACCAGCCCCGTCACCTTCTGGCCATCGCCCAGCACTTCCTGGGTCAGGGCGCTGGTGATGATGGTGACGTTGCCCAGGCTGCGCAGCTTTCTCTGCAGCACTTCATCGGCCCGGAGTTTGTCATCAAATTCCAAAAGGGTCACATGCGTCACGATGCCGGCCAGGTCGATCGCCGCTTCCACGCCGGAGTTGCCCCCGCCGATCACCGCCACGCGCTTGCCCTTGAACAGCGGGCCGTCGCAGTGCGGGCAGTAGGCCACGCCCTTGTTGCGATACTGGTCTTCGCCCGGCACGTTCATCTGCCGCCAGCGCGCACCGGTGGACAGGATCACCGAACGCGACTTCAGCGCGGCACCGTTTTCCAGCGTGATTTCAATCAGGCCGTCATCACCGGCCGGCGCCAGCGCAGTGGCGCGCTGCAGGTTCATGATGTCGACCTCGTACTCGCGCACGTGCTGTTCCAGCGCGGCGGCGAGCTTGGGGCCCTCGGTTTCCTTGACCGAGATGAAGTTCTCGATTGCCATGGTATCCAGCACCTGGCCACCGAAACGCTCTGCAGCCACACCGGTGCGGATGCCCTTGCGCGCGGCGTAGATCGCGGCTGCCGCGCCGGCCGGGCCACCGCCGATCACCAGCACCTCGAAGGGTGCTTTGGCGTCGATCTTTGCCGCGTCGCGTTTGGCCGACCCGGTGTCCAGCTTGGCCACGATCTGCTCGAGCGTCATGCGGCCCTGGTCGAACATTTCACCGTTGAGGTACACCGTTGGCACCGACATGATCTGGCGTGCCTCGACCTCGGCCGGGAACAGGCCGCCGTCGATCGCCACGTGCTGGATGCGCGGGTTGAGCACTGCCGCCAGGTTCAGCGCCTGCACCACGTCCGGGCAGTTCTGGCAGGACAGCGAGAAATAGGTTTCAAACTTGAACTCGCCCTCGAGGCCCTGCACCTGCTCGATCAGCTCGGCAGTGGCCTTGGACGGGTGCCCGCCAACCTGCAGCAGGGCCAGCACCAGCGAGGTGAACTCGTGGCCCATCGGCAGCCCGGCAAAGGCCAGGTGGATGTCCTGGCCGGGAGTGGTCAGCGCAAACGAAGGGGTGCGCTCGCTGCTGTCGCGGCGTACGTCCAGGCGGATCTGCGCCGACAGCGTGGTCAGCGTGTTGAGCAGCTCCAGCATCTCCTGCGACTTGGCGCCGTCATCCACGTGCGCCGTGATCTGGATCGGACGGGTGACACGTTCCAGATAGGTCTTCAGCTGGGACTGGAGGTTGGCATCCAACATCGAAAAACTCCTTGATTCAGGCAAGGGAACAGCGTCGACGAACCCCGCGGGTGCATCTGCGCGACATGGGGGTGAACCGAAGCGGGCGCGTGGGCACCGGCTTGGGTTCACCCCCACTCCCGTCGAAACGGGAATGGGGATGAGGCGCGGCTTAGATCTTGCCGACCAGGTCCAGCGACGGGGTCAGGGTCTTCTCGCCTTCCTTCCACTTGGCCGGGCACACCTGGTTCGGGTTGGCGGCGGTGAACTGGGCAGCCTTCAGCTTGCGCAGGGTTTCGGAGACGTCACGGGCGATCTCGTTGGAGTGGATCTCCAGGGTCTTGATCACGCCTTCCGGGTTGATGATGAAGGTGCCGCGCAGGGCCAGGCCTTCTTCCGGAATGTGCACGCCGAAGGCGTTGGTCAGCTGGTGGGTCGGGTCACCGACCAGCGGGAACTGGGCCTTGCCGACGGCCGGCGAGGTTTCGTGCCACACCTTGTGCGAGAAGTGGGTGTCGGTGGTGACGATGTAGACCTCGGCGCCGGCCTTCTGGAACTCGGCGTAATGGTCGGCGGCGTCTTCGATCTCGGTCGGGCAGTTGAAGGTGAACGCGGCCGGCATGAAGATCAGGACCGACCACTGGCCCTTCAGGGTGCTGTCGGAAACCTTGATGAACTCGCCGTTCTGGTAGGCGTTGGCTTCAAACGGCAGGATCTTGGTATTGATGAGCGACATCGTTGTTCCTCTTGGTGAAGGGGGTGGGTGAAGCGACCAACACAGGTTAGCGGCTTCATTCCCATAAGGACAATCCATTGATTGCATCTATACGATAGTCATAGGCTATCAAAATGGAATGATCAGGGGATGAACGCTTGGCACCACGCGGGGCAGATCCCTTGCGGGACGCGGGTCTTGGCGGATCAGCCATCGATGGCAGCCATAGCCGTTGTTTATCCGCCTCCGCCGCTGGCTGAACGACGCCTGCGCCAATGGGCATCGCGATCAGGCGCTTGGCGCGGATTCGCAATAGGGGAGCCCAATCAATATTGGTATCGGCATTCTTTGAATCAATGGATTCCGGCCGATGCTGCGTCGCACTCACCGCCTGCGTGGGCCACGTGGGGTGGACTACACTTCGCGCCCCGTTCGCTGATCGCCCTGCCATGACCGCCGCGCCGCCCGAGGTCCGCCAGTTGCTCGCCGATGCCGCCGCCGCCCTGCCGGGGGTGGAAGGACGGCATGAGGCCGAACTGCTGCTCCTGTATGTCCTCCGGCGTGAGCGCAGCTGGCTGTTCGCCCATGCCACCGACGCGGTGGCCCAGGCCGACGCGGACGCCTTCGCGGCCCTGCTGGCGCGTCGGGTGGCGGGCGAGCCGGTCGCGTATCTGGTCGGCAACCGCGGCTTCTGGACGCTGGACCTGGCGGTGACCCCGGCCACGCTGATCCCGCGCCCGGAAACGGAGCTGCTGGTCGAGCTGGCGCTGGCCCGGCTGCCGCTGGACGTGCCGCTGACCGTGGCCGACCTGGGCACCGGCAGTGGCGCCATCGCGCTGGCGCTGGCCAGCGAGCGGCCGCTGGCGCAGGTGATCGCCACCGATTTCAGTACGGCGGCGCTGGCCGTGGCCAGCGCGAATGCGGTGCGCAATGCGGTGCGCAACGTCAGTTTCCGCCAAGGCTCGTGGTTCGCTCCGCTGGCTGGCATGCGCCTGGACCTGATTGCCAGCAACCCGCCGTACATCGCCAGCGACGATCCGCACCTGCAGCAGGGCGACCTGCGATTCGAGCCAGCCACCGCGCTGGCCGCCGGCCCCGACGGGCTGGACGACATCCGGCGGATCATCGACGGCGCCACGGCGCACCTGCGGCCGGGCGGCTGGCTGCTGCTCGAACACGGCTGGAACCAGGGCGAGGCGATCCGCGCGCTGCTGCTGCAGGCCGGGTTCCAGTCGGTGGCCACCGAGCGGGATCTGGAACAGCGTGAGCGGGTGAGCCTGGGCTGTCTGCCCGCGTAGTGCAGCGTGGCCCCGGCGCAGCCCGAGGCTAGAATGCTCTGTCCACCGGACGCCGGCGCAGCCTGATGCGGCGCTGACCGGTGGTCGCTGCCGCAGAACCGGCCGTGCGCTCGGCGCACCGGTGACGCGGCGACTGTCATTCCACATGGAGTTCCTGTCATGCGTACGCTGTATCCCGCCATCACCCCTTATGACGTCGGCACCCTGAAGGTCGATGACCGCCACACGCTGTATGTCGAGCAGTGCGGCAACCCCGACGGCAAGCCGGTGGTGATGCTGCACGGTGGCCCGGGCGGTGGTTGCAGCGACAAGATGCGCCAGTTCCATGACCCGGCCAAGTACCGCATCATCCTGTTCGACCAGCGTGGCGCCGGGCGTTCCACCCCGCATGCGGACCTGGTCGACAACACCACCTGGGACCTGGTGGCCGATATCGAAAGGCTGCGCGAGCACCTCAAGGTGGAGCGCTGGCAGGTATTCGGTGGCAGCTGGGGCTCGACCCTGGCGCTGGCCTATGCGCAGACCCATCCCGAGCGGGTGACCGAGCTGGTGCTGCGCGGCATCTTCATGCTGCGTCGCTGGGAGCTGGAATGGTTCTACCAGGAAGGTGCCAACCGTCTGTTCCCGGATGCGTGGGAGCACTACCTCAAGCCGATCCCGGCGGTGGAGCGCCACGACCTGATCTCGGCGTTCCATCGTCGCCTGACCAGTGATGACGAGGCCACCCGCCTGGCCGCGGCCAAGGCCTGGAGCGTGTGGGAAGGGGCCACCAGCTTCCTGCATGTGGACGACGATTTCGTCAACAGCCACCAGGACCCGCAGTTCGCGCTGGCGTTCGCGCGCATCGAGAACCATTACTTCGTCAACGGCGGTTTCTTCGAGGTGGAAGAACAGCTCCTGCGCGACGTGCACCGCATCGCCGACATCCCCGGGGTGATCGTGCACGGTCGCTACGACGTGGTGTGCCCGCTGCAGAGCGCGTGGGAACTGCACAAGGCGTGGCCGAAGTCGACGCTGGAGATCAGCCCGGCGTCGGGCCACTCCGCGTTCGAAGCGGAAAACGTGGACGCACTGGTGCGCGCTACGGATCGCTTCGCCGGGTAATCAACCCACGGGTAATGCCGGCCGTTGGCCGGCTGCTTTGTTCCCGGCCGCTGGCCGCCTGCGCGCCGATCGGGCACAGCGGTGCCCCTTGGGTGCATGCCAGAAATTGCGTGGAGCCGGCCAGCGGCCGGCACTACCGGGGCTGGGCGGCTGGCTACCAGTGGCCTGCCAGCAACGCTGCGGCGAGCACCTTCAACTTCGGCGAGGCCTGTCGTGACGGCGGGTACACCAGCGACAACGCGCGGCTGCGGCCTTCGAACGGCTGCAGCACGCGTTGCAGGCGGCCGTCGCCGAGCGCATCGGCCACCGCGAAATCCATCACCTGCACGATCCCGACACCCGCCAGCGCGCCTTCCACCAATGGATCGCCGCTGTCGAACACCATCCGCGCCGGGGGCGTGAATTCGCGCAGCCCACCCTCCGCGTCGCGGAACTGCCAGTCCACCAGCCGTCCGCTGCGCAGGTTGCGCACCGCCAGGCAGGCGTGATCGTGCAGCGCATCGACCGTGGCCGGCGCGCCGTGCCGGGCGATGTAGTCCGGCGAGGCCACCGTGACCCAGTGCAACGGCCGCAGCGGGCGCGCCACCATGCGCACGTCGCTGATCGGCCCGGTGCGCAGCGCCGCATCGAAGCCTTCCTCGACCAGGTCGACCAGCCGATCGTTGAGCACCAGCTCGAACTGCAGCTGCGGATGCGCGGCCGTCAGCTGCCCGGCCAGCGGCACCAGCACCTTGCGCCCGAACATGGACGGCGCGGTCAGCTTCAACACGCCCGACGGCGTGCACGGGCGATCGCCCAGCCGCCGTTCGGCGTCTTCCAGCCCGCTCAGCAGTGGCGTGCAGTGATCGACGAACTGGCGCCCGTCCGGGGTCAGGCTGACGTTGCGGGTGTTGCGATGGAGCAGACGCACGCCCAGCTCGGTTTCCAGGCGACCGACCGCACGCGACAGCCCGGACTGGCTGATGCCCAGCTGGCCGGCGGCCACGGTGAAACTGCGTGCTTCGGCGACCTGCACCAGCATGCGCACGGCATTGAGATCCATGGCGGTGTCCGATTGATGCGAAAATGCATGACAGAAATCGAAGTATCCGGGTTTATTTGTTTGACGTCATCAATGAGACTGCGCGCCTTCCCCACGTAGCAACTGGCATGACCCACTCCACGCATGCGTTCCCACCCCGCCTGGCACTGACCCTGCTGGCCATGGCCCAGCTGATCATCGCGCTGGACGCCACCATCATCTTCGTCGCCCTGCACGAGATGGGCGTGCAGTTGCAGATCAATGCGCAGCAGCTGCAATGGATCGTCAGCGGCTACACGGTGGCGTTCGGCGGCTGCCTGCTGCTGGGCGGCCGCGCGGCCGATCTGCTCGGGCGTCGTCGGGTGTACCGACTGGGCATGGCGCTGTTCGCGCTGGCCTCGCTGGTCGGCGGGTTCAGCAACAGCGCCTGGCTGCTGATCGCCGCGCGCGCGGTGCAGGGCATCGGCGCGGCGCTGCTGTTCCCGGCCACGTTGTCACTGATCAACACGATCTACGCCGAGGGCAGCCCGCGCAACCGCGCGCTGGCGATCTGGTCGATGGCCAGCGCCGGTGGCCTGGCACTGGGCACGCTGCTGGGCGGCGTGCTGACCCAGAGCTTCGGCTGGTCTTCGGTACTGCTGGTGATCGTGCCGTTTGCCGGTGCGTGCGCGGTGCTGGGTGGCTGGTGGTTGCCGCGCGATCCGGCGCGGCAGGTGGGCCGCTCGTTCGACCTGGCCGGCTGCCTCACTGTCACCCTCGGCGGCAGCCTGCTGGTGACCACGCTGGTGCAGGGGCCGGAATGGGGCTGGCTGGCGCCGCGCACGCTGGCCTGCCTGGTGCTGTCGGCGGCGCTGCTGGCCGCGTTCGTGCGGATCGAACAGCGCAGCCGCGACCCGCTGATGCAGTTCGCGCTCCTGCGCCTGCGCAGCCTGCGCGCGGCGATGCTGTTGACGATGGTGTTCATGAGCAGCTTCGGCGTGCAGTACTACTTCCTGGCGCTGTACTTCCAGGACGGCTACGGCTGGAGCGCGCTGCAGGCCGGGCTGGCGTTCCTGCCGCCGACGCTGGTGTGCACGTTCGGCATCCGGATCACCGAACGCATGCTGCTGCGGCGCTCGCCGCGCCAGGTGCTGGCGCTGGGCATGGCCGCTGGTGCGATCGGCATCGCCGCGGTCGCGGTGGCGATGCCGTTTGGCGCCACGTATTGGGCGCTGCTGCCGGGCATCGTGGTGCTGAGCATCGGCCAGGGCATGACCTGGACGGCGATGTGGATCGTGGCCGGGCAGGGCGTGCCGGCGGCGCAGCAGGGCGTGGCGTCGGGCATGGCCGCCACCGCGCAGCAGATCGGCGGTGCGCTGGGATTGGCGGTGCTGGTGATGCTGGCCAATGCCGGACGCGGCGAACAGGCGGCGGGCACCAGTGCGCAAGCGTTGCAGGGACTGATCAACGCGCAGTACGGCGCGGCGTTGTTCGCGCTGCTTGGCGTGGCCGTGGCGCTGTGGTTGCGGCCGCAGCAGGATTCGGCCGCGCTGGCGGCGGTAGGCGCGGGTGAGGGATAGGGGGATCGTGCACGGCGTGGGCCGCACCCGGAAGGACTGCGTGCAGCCGACCAACGGTCGGCTCTACCATGGCGGCGCCTGCGGTGTGGTGATCTCCGGTTGCCGGCCAACGGCCGGCATCACCCGCGCGCAAATGCTTCCAGCTGCGGCTGCAGCGCGGTGAAGATCCGCGCCAGTCGTTGCGCCCAGGCATGCTGGCCGGCGGCGTCTGCGATCAGGTCCTGGCGGATCTCCAGCTCCACATGCACCAGCCCGCGGCCTTCGCCATGCACCGGCACGGCGTAGTCGCTGGTGCTGCTCACCGCGTAGGGCTGGTTGTCGCCCACCACCAGGTCACCCTCATCGCGCAGCGCCTGCAGCAGGGCATGCGCACATCGCGTGTCGCGGTGGTACAGCACGCCCACATGCCAGGGCCGCGCGGCGTCATTCATCACCGGGGTGAAGCTGTGCATCAGCAGCAGCAGCGTTGGCCGGCCCTGCGCGTGGCGGGCGTCCAGCTCGGCGTCGATGCGGGCATGGTAGGGCGCGTGGATCGCGTCGATGCGCTGCTGCCGCTGCAGCGGTGACAGCGACTGGTTGCCGGGAACGACCGTGTGGTCGCTGATCGCCGGCATCAGCGTTGGCGATGCCAGCGGCCGGTTGCAGTCGATCACCAGCCGCGAGTAGGTCTGGGTGATCGCCCACGCATCGAGCAGGCGCGCCAGCGCGACGGTGACCCCGGCGATGCCGATGTCCCAGCCAATGTGGCGGTCCCGCTCGGCTTGTGCCAGGCCGAGGCCAGCCAGCGTGGCCGGGATCTGCTGGCCGGCGTGGTCGGCGATCAGCACGAACGGCGAACGTCCCTGTGGCCGATGCACGGTGAACGGTGGCGGATCGGAGGGCCCCAGCAGTGCACCGTGGGCCGTCTGATGGGGAGATGCATCAGCCACGCGGGGTTCCGTCCAGGTGGTGTTCGATCATCCACAACCCGGCCCACAGCTTGGCGTCCAGCTCGTAGCCCTCGCCGATTTTCTCCACCAGCCATGCGGCGGCGCGGGCGCGAGGTACCTCGTGCACGGTGATGTCCTCGCTGGCGTCGCCGCCGCCGTCGCCGATCTTGCGCAAACCGGTGGCGCGCACGAAGGCGATCTTCTCGCTGCTGGCACCGGAGGAGGTCGGGCCGATCATCAGTACTTCGGCGTGCGCGGCGGTCCAGCCGGTTTCTTCTTCCAGCTCGCGCACCGCCGAAACTTCGATCGACTCACCGGCATCGATGTCACCGACCAGCCCGGCCGGCATCTCGATGGTGCTGGCCTGCAGGGGGACGCGGAACTGTTCGACGAACAGCACGTTGTCCTCCGGGGTGACCGCGATGATGATCGCCGCCAGGCCGCCGGCATGGGTGCGTTCGCTGTATTCCCACGTGCCGCGCACGACCATGCGCTGGTACTTGCCTTCGTAGACGACCTTGGGTTCTTGGGTGTTGTGGCTCATGCGAACTCGCTGGCAACGGAAGGAGAGTCGGGCAGCCCGGCGGCGCTGAACAGCCGGCGCCGGGTCAGCGGGCCGAACCGCAGCRCATCGCACAGGCCCTGCAGCATCTGCGGGTCGGCGCTGCCGCGGCGGAAATCGGCATCGGCGCAGTCGAGCGGGGCATCCAGCGCGATGGTGGTCAGCTGGCGCCACAGCAGCGCGTGCTCGCGCTGTTCGCGCAGGCGCACGGCCATCTGCGCCGCGCCACGCAGGCGCAGGAACGGCACTTCGTCCAGCCGCTCGTACAATGTGTCCAAGCTGCCGAAATGGGCCAGCAGGACGGCAGCCGACTTGGTGCCGACGCCGGTCACGCCGGGGATGTTGTCCACGGCATCACCGCACAGCGCCAGGTAATCGGCCATCTGGTGCGCGTGCACGCCGTGGCGGGCCTTGACCCCGGCCATGCCCCAGCGCTGGTTGCGTGCGTAGTCCCACTGTTCGTCATGTTCGAACAGCAGCTGTGACAGGTCCTTGTCGGCGGAGATGATCACCCCGCGCATGCCGGCGTCGCGGCGCGCATGCAGGGCACTGCCGATCAGGTCGTCTGCCTCGTATTCGTGGTGGCCCAGTACGGCCAGGCCGAGCGCGGCGCACAGTGCCTTGCAGTGCGCGAACTGGCGGCGCAGGGCGTCCGGGGCCGGGTCGCGGTTGGCCTTGTAGGCGGTATACAGACGGTGCCGGAAACAGCTGTCCAGCGCCTCGTCGAAGGCGATGGCGATATGCTGCGGCCGCTCGCGTTCGAGCAGGTCCAGCAGGAAGCGCGCGAAACCATGCACCGCGTTGGTCGGCCAGCCCTGCTGGTCCTGGAACTCGTCGGGCATCGAATGCCAGGCGCGGAACACGTACAGGCTGGCATCGACCAGGTACAGCGGTGGCCGCGCAACGACGGCCGCAGGGGCAAGTGCGGACACCTCAGCCCACCCAGTCCTGCAGCAGCGCGGCCGGATCGGGGCGTTCGCGCTCCGGCGGCAGCAGCTTGGGGGTGCCGATATGGATGAAGCCGGCGATGCGCTCACCCTCGGCCAGGCCCAGGTGGGCGTGCACCGCCGGGTCGAAGGCCATCCATGCCGTCAGCCACTGCGCGCCGAAGCCCAGCGCCTGCGCGGCCTGCATCAGCGCAAAGCACACGCAACCGACGGTCATCAGCTGCTCCTGCTCGGGCACCTTGGGGTTGGGGCGGGGCTGGGCGATCACGGTGATGATCAGCGGGGCATGCGAAAAGCGCATCCGGTCCTTTTCGACTTGGGCATCGGAGGCCTGCGGGTCGCGGGCGCGGCTGCGCTCGGCCAGGAACGCCCCCAGACTGTGACGCGCGTCGCCGGCGATCTTCAGGAAACGGTAGGGCACCATCTTGCCGTGATCGGGCACGCGCACCGCCGAGGCCAGCATGCGCAGCAGCATCTCCGGGTCCGGCCCGGGCGCGCCCAGTTGCAGGGCCGGCACCGATCGGCGGGCGTCCAGGGCTTGCAGCGCAGGGGAGTCGGGCATGATTTCTCGATCAGATGGGCGGTGCGCCCAGTATAGTCGCGGCAGTTTGTGACGCGGCTTTGGGCCTTCTCTGATCGATTTGCGACGAAGCGTGATGAACATCACTTAATGAGTGGCATTCCTTCACATGGCTGTACTCGCTTCCCGTCGGCGCTGGCCGTACGATACAAGGCCTGCCGGCACCCGGTCATGAGGTTCAACGTGCGGACTGTTTCACCGTCCCTGACCGGTCGGCCGACCTGCCATCCGGATGCAGGTGCCTGGGGGGCACCGGTATCCATCGTTTCCATGCTGCATTCTGTGCCTGCGAGGGTGGGGAGCCTTTTCGCATGATCGCCACGCCCAATGCATTGGGGCAGCCGGGTCGCGACCCGGCGCTGTTGAAGCAGGCCCGCGAGGCAGTGCTGCCCGCGTTGACCGAGTCGTTCGCGACCGTGCTGGCCCGTTTCGACGACGTGTTGTTCGACCGTGCCGGCACCGCTGGCGCGTCGCAGCTGCTGTTCCTGGACGGGATGCGCGAACTGCGCCGCCGCCGCGAGGACATCGTGCGCGGGTTCCGTGGCCACCTCGACGAGGCCTGGGATGCGCTTGATCGTGGCCAGCCGGCCTCGGCCGAGGCGACCCTGGCCGGACAGATCGAAGATGGGCTGAGCCTGGTGCCCGAACACGTGCTGGAGTCGCGGTTGGCGGTGCGCAATTTCGCCACCGTGCTGCTGCGCGACTGGAAGCCGGTGCTGGGACGGCTCGATCGCCGCCTGGGCTGGATCGCCGGTGGCCTGGACATCAATCCCGACAGCAACCCGATCAGCCCCGAGCATATCGGCGTAGCCATCCATGAGGCGTTTGCCGACTGCGAGCTGGCCCCGGAAGTGCGGCTGGTGCTGATCAAGCTGTGCGAACGCGACCTGCACGCCACGATCGGCAAGCGTTATGAAGCGCTGGACGAGCTGCTGGCCGCCGCCGGGGTCATGCCGCAGATGTCGACCCCGCGCCGTCCTGCCGCACGCGCGCCAGCGCCGCGCCATGAACTGGACGAACTGGTCGATGCGCTGGATGCCGAATCGCTGGCCGGCAACGACGATGCGGCGGCGCCTGCCTGGGCGCAACGCTTCGCCGATCGCTGGGCCGAAAGCCGCGGCCGCATGCAGTCCGCGCAGGCCGGCCCGGCGCCGGGCCCCGCCGGCGAAGGCATGAGCAACAACCAGGGCATGCTGCTCGAAGCCCTGCACGAACTGCTGCAACAGACCCGCCACGTGCGCGAGGACGCCACCTCGGCGGCCAGCGTCGCCGTGGGCCAGCAGCGTCCGCTCAGCCAGCGCGAAATGATGTCGGTGCTGTCGCTGCTGCAGGCCACCCCGAGCGCGACCCTGCGCGCGGCGATCGGCGAAGACGGTGAATCGCTGGCCCAGCGGTTGAAGAGCGAAGTGCTGTCCGGTGCCACCCGCCTTGGCGTGGATCCGTCGCAGGCGCGGCTGGATCCGCAGGACGAGGATGCGATCGATCTGGTCGGCATGCTGTTCGATGTAATGCTGGACGAACGCGACCTGGAGGGCCGCTCGCGCGAGCTGATCGGCCGGTTGGTGGTGCCGTTCGTCAAGGTGGCCATGCTCGACCGACGCATGTTCGTGCAGAAGACCCATCCGGCGCGCAAGCTGCTCAACTCGCTGGCCGAGGCCTGCGAAGGCAACACCGGCGAAAGCCAGGCCGAGCGCGTGCTGATGGGCAAGGTCGAGGAGATCATCGAGCGCCTGGTGGCCGAGTTCAATGAGAACCTGGCGATCTTCCTGACCCTGGAAGAAGAATTCCGCGATTTCCTCGCCCAGCACCGGCGCCGGATCGAGATCGCCGAGCGCCGCGCCGCTGAAACCCAGCGCGGCCAGGAAAAGCTGGAGATGGCGCGCAGCCGTTCGGCCGCCGAGCTGGACCGGCGCATCGCCGATGCGACGCTGCCACAGGCCATCGGCGAATTCCTGCGTCAGCCGTGGCAGCACCACCTGACCCTGAGCGTGCTGCGCGAGGGCGAAGACGGCGCATCGGTCGGCGAGGCGCTGGCACTGGCTGACGGCTTGCTGGAAGAAGTGGCCGAGGCGCGCCGGCAGATTGTCGGCAAGCCTTGGCTGCAGGCCTGGCACGCGTCGCTGCGCAAGGTGTTTGCCAGTGTCGGCGTGCATGCCGATGCGGCCACCGGCGCGATCGATGCGCTGCACGACACCCTGCAGGGCATCGCCGAATCGCGCCCGGAACTGGAGCGCGCGCTGCCCGAATTGCCGCAGGTGGCGTTGCCCACCCCCCCGGTGCAGGAAACCGCTGCCGTCGAGCTGGGCAGCAAGGTGGACGTCAGCGATTTCGACAACGCCGATGCGGACCGTTTCCGCGGCCTGGAGATCGGCACGTGGCTGGACTTCGTGGACAAGGACGGCAAGGTGCAGGCCGGCAAGCTGTCCTGGGTGAGTCCGATTTCCTCGCGCCTGCTGTTCGTCAATCGTCGTGGCGTGCGCTTCTGCGTGGCCTCGCCGGAAGAACTTGCGGTGATGGTGCGGCTGGGCCGCCTGCGCGCGCATATCGACGATGGTGCCTTCGACAGCGCCATGCAGGGCGTGATCGACCGGCTGGACAACAAGAACGCCACCGTGCATTGAGCCGGTAGCACCGGGCCCTGCCCGGCGGCAGTGCGCCAACGACCTGAGGCGGCAGGCGTCCATGCCGCGATCAGGTTACGATCCCCCCACACTCTGCTGATCGTCGGGGACATGCATGGCTGTCGATGTGCTGGTGGTACGGGAACGCGCGCCGGGCGAGCGACGCGTGGCGATGACGCCGGAGACGGCGCGCAAGCTGGCCGCCCTGGGCGCGACGGTGTGGTTCGAGCCCGCGGCCGGACAGGCGGCGGGTTTTCCTGACCAGGCCTATCTGGACGTCGGCGCGCAGTTGGCCGACGACGCGCGCCTGGCCGTGGCCGACATCGTGTTGTGCGTGCAGCCGCCGGACAACGTGCGGCTGGGCCAGCTCAAATCCGGCGCCAGCCTGGTCGGCATGCTGCACCCGCAGGCCGATGCCGAACGCGCCGGGTTGATCCAGTCGCGGGGGCTGCAGGCCTTCCCGCTGGAACGCCTGCCGCGCACCACCCGCGCCCAATCAATGGACGTGCTCAGTTCTCAGGCCGGCATGGCCGGCTACAAGGCCACGCTGATCGCCGCGCAGCGCGCACCGCGCTTCTTCCCGATGCTGACCACTGCGGCCGGCACCATTCGTCCGTCGCGGGTGCTGGTCGTCGGTGCCGGCGTGGCCGGGCTGCAGGCGATCGCCACCGCGCGCCGGTTGGGCGCCCAGGTGGAGGGCTTCGATGTGCGGCCGGAGACCCGTGAGCAGATCGAATCGCTGGGTGGCAAGTTCCTCGACCTGGGCGTGAGCGCGGTCGGTGAGGGCGGTTACGCGCGGCCGCTGACCGAGGAGGAGCGCGCCGAGCAGCAGCGTCGTCTCGGCGAGCACCTGCGGCTGGTCGATGTGGTGATCTGCACCGCAGCGGTGCCCGGGCGCCCGGCGCCGAAGATCGTCACCACCGCGATGGTGCAGGGCATGAAGCCAGGCAGCGTGATCGTCGACCTGGCGGCCGAGACCGGCGGCAACTGCGAGGCAACCCGGCCCGGTGAGGTGGTGGATGTCGACGGGGTGACCGTCGATGGGCCGCTCGACCTGGCCAGCCTCGGTGCGGTGCACGCCAGCGAGATGTATGCGCGCAACGTCTACAACTTCGTGGCGCTGTTCCTCAAGGACGGGGCGATTGGTTTCGACTGGGACGACGAGCTGTTGGCCAAGACCCGCTGGATAGCCGGCGGCTGAGGCGAACAGCAGCCACGCATGGCGTGGCTCTACCCAGCCATCCCGCAACCCGGTAGAGCCACCCCATGGGTGGCTGCCCGCGATACCAGACCGAAAAGCAGCCACGCATGGCGTGGCTTTACCCAGTCATCCCGCAACCCGGTAGAGCCACCCCATGGGTGGCTGCCCGCGATGCCAGACCAAAAAGCAGCCACGCACAGCGTGGCTCCACCCGAGACGCGCCCTCAGCGCTTCGGCGGCGGCGCGTCTTTGACCGGATTGGCCTTGAGCCACTCCTGGCGCTGCTCGGGGGTCATCTTCGACCAGCGTTCGCGCAGGTCGTCGCGCTGGGCCGGGCTCAGCTCGCGCATCTGCGCGAACAGCGCACGGGCCTGCTCGCGCTGTTCCGGGTTCATGTTCTCGAAGCGGTGCCGACCGCGCCGGGCCAGCTCGCGCTGCTCGGGGGTCATGCTTTGCCAGCGCTGGCCGTGCTGCAGCATGCGCTCGCGCTGTGGCGGCGATGCATCGTTCCAGCGGTCGCGGACCGGCGCGATCAGCGCCTCGCGTTGCTGCGGGGTCAGCCGCTCCCAGTCGGGCAGGGTCGGGCTCTGCGCCCCGGCCGCCGCGCTCGCGCACAGCAGCAGCAACGCCAGGATCAGTCGCGGTGTCATGTTCACTCCATTGCCAGGTCGGTCGTGCCCAGCCACACGTACAGGTCGGGATTCTCGTCGAGCACATCGCTGCTGTCATCCACCGTGCTCGTCACCGGCGGTGCGGCCGGTGTGGTTGGCGGGTTGACGGTGAAACTGTAACCCAGCGCCAGCGCAGCCACGGCCGAGCAGGCAGTAGCCATCCACCAGCCATGCACGCGCCCACGCCGTGGCGCAGCGGCCTGGCGGTCGCGGCGCAGCCGCGCCAGCGTGGCCGGCGACAGCTGCTGCAGGGCCTGCGCATGCAACGCGCGCAGGGCGGTGTCATCGAGGACGGGTGGGGTGACGGGGCGGCTCACAGTTCGATCTCCAGGTGCTGCTGCAGCGCCTGCCGGGCGCGCGAAAGATGGGTTTTGACCGCGCCTTCGCTGCAGCCCATGGCCTTGGCGGTGGAGGCGCCGTCCAGCTGTTGCAGTACGCGAAGGGTAAAGGCCTCGCGCTGGCGCGCAGGCAGTTCGCGCAGTGCCGCCACCAGCTGCGCGTACTGTTGACGCTGTTCGTGGGCCTGCGCCGGGCCGGGCGCCGAATCGGCCCAGTCGATGTCATGGTCGCCGCCTTCCTCGTCGCTGCTGCGCCAGAAGCGCAGGCGGAAGCCGCGTCGGCGCTGCAGGTCCACCACGCGTCGGCGCAGGATGCTCCAGAACAGCGGCGCCCACTCGGCGGCCGGCTTGTCCTGGTAGGACAACATGCGCAGCATCGCGTCCTGCACCGCATCCAACGCATCGTCGCGCTGGCGCAGGCCAGCCTCGGCGAAACGGAACGCGCGCGGGCCGATCCCGGCCAGGAACGCATCCAGCGACACCGGCAGCGCGGCGTCGGCCTGGTCGGGCAGTGTCTGCAAGGTAGGGCTCACCAGCACAGGGTAGCGCTCGCGCAGGGGGATACCGTGAGAACGCCCCAGCGCCCGATCGGTTGACCGGCCTGCAGATCGGTTCAGCGCATGGTTATGATGGGGGGACGGGAAGACCGCCTGGGAGACAGACTGCAATGAGCGACGGGTTCGTGGCGTTGTACATCTTCATGCTGGCCGCGATTGCCGGCCACGTGATCATTTCGCGGGTGCCGGTGATCCTGCATACCCCTTTGATGTCCGGGTCCAACTTCATCCACGGCATCGTGCTGATCGGCGCGATGGTCGTGCTGGGCCATGCGCAGACGCCGCTGGAGAAGATCATCGGTTTCATCGCGGTGGTCCTGGGCGCAGGCAATGCGGCCGGTGGCTACGTGGTGACCGAACGCATGCTGGACATGTTCAAGCCCAGCGCCAAGCGCGACGCCGGGGAGAAGGCGCCTTGAACGTGACCACCGCGCAACTGCTGCAGTGGCTGGTGCAGGCGAGTTACCTGGTGGCCGCCACCCTGTTCCTGCTCGGCCTGCAGCGCATGGCCTCGCCGATGACCGCGCGCAGCGGGATCCGCTGGGCCGGGTTGGGCATGCTGATCGCTACGGTGGCCACCTTCTTCCTGCCAGAACTGCACAACATCCCGCTGATCCTGGCGGCGGTGGCCATCGGCACGGGCGTAGCCTGGTGGTCGGCCAAGCGCGTGGCGATCACCGACATGCCGCAGATGGTAGCGCTGTACAACGGCATGGGCGGTGGTTCGGCCGCGGCGATCGGCGCGGTGGAACTGCTGCGCTTCTCGTTCCTGGCCAACCGCGATACCACCCATTGGAGCGAGCAGGCGCTGGCCGACCTGGCCGCGCGCCAGCCGTCGGCAACCGTGCTGGCGCTGGCGGTGATCGGTTCGGCGATCGGCGCGGTGTCGCTGTCCGGCTCGATCATTGCCTGGGCCAAGCTCGACGGCCGACTCGACCGGCGGGTGACCTTCCCCGGGCAGCAGGCATTCAATCTGCTGGTTGCCCTGGCGATGGTGGTGCTGGGCATCTGGGCGGCTGTCACCCTGAGCCCGGTGGCGATCGTCAGCTTCTTCGTGGTCGCCCTCGCACTGGGCGTGTTGATGACGCTGCCGATCGGCGGTGCCGACATGCCGGTGGTGATCTCGCTGTACAACGCCTTCACCGGCCTGGCGGTGGCCTTTGAAGGCTACGTGCTGGGCAACGAGGCCCTGATCATCGCCGGCATGATGGTCGGCGCGGCCGGCATCCTGCTCACCCGGTTGATGGCCAAGGCGATGAACCGGCCGATCAGCGGGGTCCTGTTCTCCAACTTCGGCGGCGGTGGCGTGGCGCAGGAAATCAGCGGGGCGCAGAAGCCGATCGAGGCCAGCGACGTGGCCGCGATGCTGGCCTTCGCCGAGCGCGTGGTGATCGTGCCCGGCTACGGCATGGCCGTGGCCCAGGCCCAGCACAAGGTATGGGAACTGGCGCAGCGCCTGATCGATCGCGGTATCAAGGTGAAGTTCGCCATCCACCCGGTGGCCGGGCGCATGCCCGGGCACATGAACGTGCTGCTGGCCGAAGCCGGCGTGCCTTACGATCTGATCGCCGACATGGACGACATCAACCCCGAGTTCCCCAACACCGACGTGGTGCTGGTGATCGGCGCCAACGATGTGGTCAACCCGGTCGCACGCACCGATCCGGCCAGCCCGATCTACGGGATGCCGATCCTGGACGTGGTCAACGCGCGCAATGTGGTGGTGATCAAGCGCGGCAAGGGCACCGGTTTTGCCGGTATCGAAAATGCGCTGTTCTACGCCGACAACGCCCGCATGCTGTACGGCGATGGTGCCGGCGCAGCCAGCGCGCTGGTCAGCGAATTGAAGGCGCTCGACGGCGGGCATTGAAGCAACATCGCGTAGTGCCGGCCGCTGGCCGGCATCCCCACGATGCGTGAATACCAACGCGTTTCCGTCCAGACGTCAGGAAGAGCCGGCCAGCGGCCGSCACGACCGATGCATGCAAAGGCATGCGGCGACAGCGCGCATGCAGGGCGGCTACTTCGCCACCCACCACCCAACCACCAGGGCCACGCCCAGCCACAGCCATTCGGCTGCGCCATTGGCCAAGCCGAGCAGGGTCCAGGCCATGAACGGGCCCATCCGCAACGCTGAATCCCACGGATTGAGGCCCATCGAGCCGCCCAGGTAGGCCGAGGCGATGCCCCAGTTGGCCGCCAGCGCAACCAGCAGGGTCGCCAGCAGGGTCACCACCACCCGCGCCGGGCCGGGGCGAAAGGTGCCCAGGCGCAGCATGAAGGCGATATCCAAGGCCGCCAGCACGGCCATCCAGCCGGCCTGGCGGCCGCTGAGCAGGGCGATGAACAACCAGGCCAACGTGGCCGTGACGACACCAAGCAGCAACATCGGGGGCCAGAGCCAGTGGCGGCTCCGGACAGGCACGGACGTGGGCGACATGCAATCTTCCTGTAAGTGCCCACAGGATACCGGCTTGCGGGGTGACCGGCGCGTGGGCGGCCACTGGGCTAAAATGGTCGCCTTGCGGGAATTGGCCGCGACCCCCATATCGATCCACATGTATTCCCGTAGCAGTGAACCTGTCCACTTCGAACGCGACTGCGAGGCCGTCATGGTCCCGCAGGGCGAAACGGTCACGCTGCCCGCCGGCAGCTATGGCTACATCACCCAGGCCCTGGGTGGGAGCTATACCGTATTTGTCGAAGGCAATCTGTTCCGCATTGCCGGCAAGGATGGCGATGCCATCGGCAAGGAAGCGCCCCCTGCGCTGGAACTGCCCGCCGATGCCTCCGACGAGGAGGTCGAAAAACTGGTGTGGCAGCAGCTGCGCACCTGCTTCGACCCGGAGATTCCGTTCAACATCGTCGACCTGGGCCTGGTCTATGAAGTGGACCTCAAGCACCTGGACGATGGCCAGCGCGAGGTCGATATCAAGATGACCCTCACCGCGCCCGGCTGCGGCATGGGCGAGATCCTGGTGGACGATGTGCGCAGCAAGCTGGAAATGATTCCGACGGTGGCCGAGGCCGACGTCGAGCTGGTGTTCGACCCGCCGTGGGGCCGTCACATGATGTCCGAGGCCGCCCGGCTCGAAACCGGCATGCTGTAACCGCCTGCCGCCGCGCCTGCGGTGGAAGGCGTTCCCCGTAACCAGAACAGGAAATATCCGGTGTCCCAGTCTTCCGTGAGCTTCAACACCACCCGTTCCGCCACCCCGCGCAGCAGCGAGGAGCGTGAGCGCATCCTGGCCGCCCCCGGTTTTGGTCTGCACTTCACCGACCACATGGTGGAAGTGCGGTGGGACAAGGACACCGGCTGGCACGATGCCGTGGTGCGCCCGTATGGCCCGCTGCAGCTGGACCCGGCCGCCGCGGTGCTGCATTACGGCCAGGAAATCTTCGAAGGCATCAAGGCCTACCGCCACGCCGACGGCTCGATCTGGACCTTCCGCCCGGAGGCCAACGGCCGCCGCCTGCAGCGTTCGGCCCAGCGCCTGGCGCTGCCGGAACTGCCGGTCGACAYCTTCGTCGAATCGCTCAAGCAGATGATTGCGGTGGACGCCAGCTGGGTGCCGTCGGCCGACGAATCCAGCCTGTACTTCCGCCCCTTCATGATCGGCGATGAAGCCTTCCTCGGCGTGCGCGGCGCGCACAAGGCCGGCTACTACGTGATCGCCAGTCCGGCCGGCCCGTACTTCGCCAAGGGCGTGGCCCCGGTGTCGATCTGGCTGTCCACCGAATATGCACGCGCGGGCAAGGGCGGTACCGGCGCGGCCAAGTGCGGTGGCAACTACGCCGCCTCGCTGCTGCCGCAGCAGAAGGCGCAGGCGCAGGGCTGCTCGCAGGTGCTGTTCCTGGATCCGGTGGAGGGCAAGTACCTGGAAGAACTGGGTGGCATGAACGTGTTCCTGGTCTACAAGGACGGCACCCTGGTGACCCCGTCGCTGTCGGGCAGCATCCTGGAAGGCATCACCCGCGAGAGCATCCTGCAGCTGGCGCGCGACCGCGGCATGAAGGTCGAAGAGCGCAAGGTCACCCTTGATGAGTGGAAGGACGGCGTGACCTCCGGCGAGATCGTGGAAGCGTTCGCCTGCGGCACCGCTGCGGTGGTCACCCCGATCGGCCAGCTCAAGGGCGAAGACTTCTCGGTGGGCGACATCACCGCCCCGGCCGGCGAAGTGACGCTGTCGCTGCGCAAGGAACTGACCGACATCCAGTACGGTCGCCTGCCGGACCGTCACGGCTGGCTGGTGCGCCTGGACGCGTAAGCGCCGCCGCGCGGCTGCCGTACTGAAAACCCGCCTGGCGACAGGCGGGTTTTTTCATGGGCGGTCAAACAATCATCCGGCCATCCGCTGGCCACCGGCGGGCTTTTTCATGGCCGCACCAACCCGTTCCTGCGCGCAAGTAGCGCCGGCCGTTGGCCGGCTCCTCATGGCCCCCGGCACCGTCAGCCACGGTCAGCGCGAGCAGCGGCCAACGGCCGGCACCAGATCGGCAGATCGGCACGTTGTCCAGCGGTGGTAACGACGTGCAGGCCCCGGCGCGCAAGGCTTGTCCGCGAATTGACGGTCAAGACAGCTGAAATGGACATGTGATGACGTTTCCTGACCGTTCGTCAGGCGGAGAGTTCCTTCACTTTCACAAACCCTCGACCCGAAAAGTCTCAGATCCGACATTTCATGTTCCTGAAGTGCGGCTGAAACATTGTTGAATGCGCACCGAGCCACTAGCGTCGCGATGGGCGGTTTGATTCAGGGGAACCGATCCAACACCTGGTCCGATCCGCGCCATCGACTTCAGCAGCCCCCGGGTCGGGACTGGACATTCAGCCGCGTTCGCGGCACCCACTGTCTGAAAGGGAAATCCGATGTCTCATGATTCGCAACCCCGTTTGCGTCAACGTGCATTGGTTGTACTGGGCGCGTCCGTCCTCTCCACCCTGCTGCTGGCCGCCCCGGCGTTCGCCGGCGACGTGCACCTGAGCGGCCTGTCGCCTGAGACGAAGCAGGAGCGCTTCATCGTCGGCTGGAAACCGGGCAGCCAGTTGGCAGCCACCCCGACGGCACTGGCCAGCTCGCTGAAAGCGGCCGCATTGGCTGTCCCGGCCTCGCAGGGCCGCGCGCTGGGCGTGCAGACGCTGCGCCAGCTGGCCATCGGCCCGACCGTGGTCAAGGCCGACCGTCCGCTGGATGCGGCCGAGGCCGAACTGCTGATGCGCCGCCTCGCCGCCGACCCGAACGTGGCCTATGTCGAAGTCGATCAGTTGATGCACGCCACCCTGGTACCCAACGACACCCGCCTGTCCGAGCAGTGGGGCTTTGGCACCAGCAACGCCTCGATCAACGTGCGCCCGGCGTGGGACAAGGCGACCGGCACCGGCGTGGTCCTGGCGGTGATCGATACCGGCATCACCAACCACCCCGATCTCAACGCCAATATCCTGCCCGGCTACGACTTCATCAGCGACGCGGCGATGGCGCGCGATGGCGGTGGCCGCGACAACAATCCCAACGATGAAGGCGACTGGTACGGCGCCAACGAGTGCGGTTCGGGCATCCCGGCCTCCAACTCGAGCTGGCACGGTACCCACGTGGCCGGCACCATCGCGGCGGTGACCAACAACAGTACCGGCGTGGCCGGTACTGCGTTCAATGCCAAGATCGTGCCGGTGCGCGTGCTCGGCAAGTGCGGTGGTTACACCTCCGACATCGCCGATGCCATCGTGTGGGCTTCCGGCGGCACCGTCAGCGGCGTGCCGGCCAATGCCAACCCGGCCGAAGTGATCAACATGTCCCTCGGCGGCAGCGGTACCTGCTCGACCACCTACCAGAACGCCATCAACGGCGCGGTCTCGCGCGGCACGACCGTGGTGGTGGCCGCCGGTAACAGCAACGCCAACGTGTCCACCTCGGTGCCGGCCAACTGCGCCAACGTGATCGCGGTTGCCGCGACGACGTCGGCCGGCGCCCGCGCCAGCTTCTCCAACTACGGCGCAGGCATCGATATCTCGGCCCCGGGCCAGGCGATCCTGTCCACCCTCAACAGCGGCACCACGGTGCCGGGCACGGCGTCCTACGCGTCCTACAACGGCACGTCGATGGCGGCGCCGCACGTGGCCGGCGTGGTCGCGCTGGTGCAGTCGGTGGCCCCGACCGCGCTCACGCCGGCGGCGATCGAGACGCTGCTGAAGAACACCGCACGGGCCCTGCCGGGCGCATGCAGCGGCGGTTGCGGTGCGGGCATCGTGGACGCCGACGCGGCGGTCACGGCGGCACTGGGCGGGACCAACCCGAACCCGGGCACCGGTACGGTGCTGCAGAACAATGTGCCGGTCAGCGGCCTGGGTGCCGCCAGCGGCGCATCGCTGGCCTACACGGTGACGGTGCCGTCGGGCAGTTCGCAGCTGAAGGTGAGCATCGCCGGCGGTAGCGGTGACGCCGATCTGTACGTGCGTTCGGGCAGCGCTCCGACCGACACGGTCTACAACTGCCGCCCGTACCTGAGCGGCAACAACGAAACCTGCACGATCACTTCACCGGCGGCCGGTACCTGGCACGTGCGGGTGAAGGGCTATTCGACCTTCTCCGGGGTCACCCTGACCGCGCAGTACTGAGCCCAGATCCCTCTCCAATGGGCACGCCCCGGTTTCGGCCGGGGCGTCTTTTTTGGATTTTCTTTTAGAAGCCAAAAGCTAGAAGCCGAAGCAGGAACAACGGCCGCGAGTTCGTGCCTGCTCTGGCTTGGGCGGGTACGGGTGGCGTTGCGGGACACGCCGCAAGTACGTCCCTGTAGGCTCGCATGCGCCATCCATGGCGCATGACGGTCCTGCAACGCCACCCGTACCCACCCTTTGACAGTGGGCTGGTGCGCAATGAAAGAGCGGAAGCGGGAAGACGGAAGCGGCGGCGCTGGCGTTGTTTTGCCCGCAGCGCTTTTCCACGGCTACCAGCCAACTGTCGAGGGTGGGGGGTGAGGTTGCGGGACCGTCGTGCGCCATGGATGGCGCACGCGAGCCTCCAGGGACGGATTTACGGCGTGTCCCGCAATCTCACACACCCCCGCCCAGCCCAGTACGCTCGAGGAGTGCGGCTTCTAGAAGTCCCAGCCGATCAGGCTTCCTCAAACCGATTGGCGGCCACGTTCTTTCGCACGTGTTCGGGATTCCAGATGCGCCCGTTCATGGCGATGTAGACGCCGCTGGCCAGCGACTGTACCGCGCCGATCGCGCAGCCGATGTTGAATTCCGCGTCTGAACCACGGAAGCGCGCCGGGCTCAACGCACCGGTCATCACGATGGTCTTGTCGGCGATGGTCTTGAGCACCTGGCCGGTCTGCACCATCGAATCGGTCCCGTGCGTCACCAGCACGTGACGGGTCGGCTGCGCGGCGATGGTGGCGCGGATCAACTCGCGGTCGTCATCGGTGATGTGCAGCGAATCCTTGCGCAGAATCGGAATCACGTTGAAGCGGAAGGTCACGCCCAGCTCGCGCAGGATCATCCCGATCTGCGGATCGCCGATCTGGTAATCCGACTTGTCGTCGAAGTAGATCTTGTCGATCGTGCCACCGGTGGTGATGATCAGTAGTTCTTCCATTGCGGGCATCCTGGATAGCGGTCAGAACCGCGCGGGCAACCCGCGCCGGGATGCAGATGATACGACCGCCAGCGCCGCCTCGCAGCCGTGGCGACGGGCGCGTTCAGCGCTTGCCGAAGCGCCGGCGCAGCCCGGGCGTGCTCGCCACGCCGATCACTGCCAGCGCCAGCAGCAGCTCGGCCCAGGCCCAGCCGGCCGTTTCCCGGTGGCTCCAGGCGCTCATCACCCCGTGGCTGAACCAGAACAGCGCCAGCACGCCCGCCCAGAAGGCGGCCTTGCCGCGCCGCAGCCATACCCCGAGGGCCAGCAGCAGCGGCGGCAGGGTGAACACCAGCAGCGTGGCCAGCCAGTGCTTGTCGTGGGCGAACCACAGCGCATACAGCGCCGCCAGCGCGACCAGCAGCAGCGCCAGCGTCGCGTCCTGCGCGCGGCCCTTCATGCCAGCCGCCGCGCGATGTCGGCAACCCGTCGGCCCAGCGCCCGCGCCAGGATCGCCTCATCCTCGCTCGGCACCGGATTGTCATCGGCACCGGCCACATGGCTGGCGCCATACGGCGTGCCGCCGGTAGTGGTGTGGCTCAACGCGGGCTCGGTGAACGGAATGCCCACGATCAGGCAGCCGTGGTGCAGCAGCGGCACCTGCATCGACAGCAGGGTCGATTCCTGGCCGCCGTGCAGCGAAGCGGTCGAGGTGAATACCGCCGCCGGCTTGCCGGCCAGGGTGCCATTGACCCATTCGGCGCCCAGACCATCCAGGAAATGCTTGACCGGCGCGGCCATGTTGCCGAAGCGGGTGGGGCTGCCCAGGATCAGGCCGTCGCATTCGGCAAGATCGCTGATGTCCACGTACGGGGCGCCGTCTTCGGGCACCGGCGGGCGGGCGGTCTGCGTCACCGCGGCCACCTGCGGCACCGTGCGCAGCCGCGCGCTCATGCCGGGCACCTCGCCGATGCCACGCGCGATCTGGCGGGCCAGCCGGGCCACCGAACCGCCGCGGCTGTAATACAGCACCAGGATTTCCGCCATCGCGCTTCACTCATTGGGACCAGCGGCCAGTATGGCGATGCGATGCAGTCCCGCACACCCCTCTTCGGGTACCCTTGCGCCGATGGAACCCCTTGATACCGTCAATCTCTGGATGGAGCGCCTGCGTGATCGCGCGCGTGCCGCCAGCTTCGGTCGCTTCCTGTGGCGACGCTTCCTGGACGACCGCCTGTTCCAGGCGGCCGCCTCGCTGGCCTACACCACGGTGTTCGCGCTGGTGCCGCTGGCCATCGTGGTGTTCGGGGTGCTCTCGGCCTTCCCGGTGTTCGACCGCTGGAGCGACCAGCTCAGCGACTATGTGTTCTCCAACTTCGTGCCCAACGCCGCCCGCGCCGCCGAAGGCTACCTGCGTCAGTTCTCGGCGAGCGCGGGGCAGCTCACCGCGGCCGGCTTCATCGCACTGGTGGTGTCGCTGTTGATTACCCTCAACAGCGTCGAGCAGACCTTCAACCAGATCTGGCGGGTCAATTCCGGGCGTCCCAAGCTGACCCGCTTCCTGGTCTACTGGACCGTACTTACCCTGGGCGCGATGCTCGCCGCCGCCTCGCTGGCGGTATCGGCGCGGGTGTTCGCGCTGCCGTTGTTCGGCACCAGCGAAGGCCGCTGGCTGGCCAATTTTTCGCTGACCGTGGCGCCGTTCCTGATCGAGTTCGTGTGCATCATGCTGGTCTACCGCGTGGTGCCGCACCACGTGGTGAAGTGGCGCCATGCCATCCCCGGCGCGATCCTGGCCGCAGTGATGCTCGAGCTGGTGAAGTGGGGCATGGGCGCCTACCTGGGCAGCTTCCAGTCTTACCAGAAGCTCTATGGCACGGTTGCGTTCGTGCCGATCCTGCTGCTGTGGATCTACCTGTGCTGGGTCTCGGTGCTGCTGGGGGCGTCGCTGGCCTCCTCGATTGCCGCCTTCCGCTACCAGCCGGCCGACCTGCGCCTGCCCACCGGCTATGAGATCTACGGCCTGCTGCGCCTGATCGGGCGCTTCCAGCAGGCGCGCCGCGATGGCCGCAGCCTGGACGATGACGAGATCCTGCGGCTGGAGCCGATGCTGACCGATTCGCTGCTGCAGACCATGCTCTGCGACCTGGAGGCAATCCGGGTGGTGCGCCGCGACGAACGCGGCGAGTGGCTGCTGGCGCGCGACCTGGACAAGCTGACCCTGGCCGATCTGTACGAAACCACCCAGATGCGTATCCCGATCCGCGAGGCCTACCTGCCGTATCGCGACGACAGCCTGGGCCAGGCGTCGGTGCTGGCGCTGGACACCCTGCGGCTGCCGCTGCGTGAACTGCTCAAGCGTCGCGTCAGCGACATCTATTCCATTCCCGGAGACACGCCCCCATGACCGTCAAGCCCCTGCTGCTGGCCATGAGCCTGCTGGCGCTGGCCGCCTGCAACAAGCCCACCGCGCAGCCCGATGCCGCCGCGCCAGCCCCCGCAACGCCGCCCGCGCCCGTCACCGAACCGGTGGCGCCCGCGACGGCCGAAACCGCACCGACCGACCGCAAGACCGTCGAGCGTCCGACCCTGACACTGCCGGCGCTGGATGGCAGCACCTACGACCTGGCCGCGCACCGCGGCAAGTGGGTGGTGGTGAACTTCTGGGCGACATGGTGCGCGCCGTGCCGCAAGGAGATGCCGGAGTTGTCGGCACTGCATGCCATGCGCAGCGAGATCGAGGTGGTGGGCCTGGCCTTCGAGGACATCGAGCCGGCGGAAATGAAGGCGTTCCTGGACAAGCGTCCGGTGACCTATCCCATCGTGATCGTCGATACGTACAACCCGCCGGAAGACTTCGCCATTCCGCGCGGGTTGCCGCTGACCTACCTGATCGCACCGGACGGCAAGGTCGCCAAGGAATTCCTCGGCCCGGTCACCGCGCACGACATCGAAACCCGGATCGCGCAGGGCGGCTGACGCCGCCCCCGGCGTCAGTCGGGCAGCGGATACGCCTCGATCGGCTTCAACACGTCGAAGTGCTC
Source organism: Stenotrophomonas sp. P5_A9 (assembly GCF_056400525.1). Lineage (NCBI taxonomy): Bacteria > Pseudomonadati > Pseudomonadota > Gammaproteobacteria > Lysobacterales > Lysobacteraceae > Stenotrophomonas > Stenotrophomonas sp. P5_A9. The sequence goes on along the minus strand of NZ_JBFULC010000009.1, from coordinate 63,202 downwards.
CTTGTGCAGCTTGCCCTTCAACGGCGGCAGGGCGAGCTCCGGCTCGTCCACGCGGGTGTCGGGCAGGCGGTCGAGCAGGTTGCGGATCAGTCCCAGCCTGCCGCGCTTCTGGTCATTGAAGTCCACCAGTGTCCACGGCGCTTCCTCGCGATGGGTGGCGCGCAGCATGGCCTCGCGCGCTTCGGTGTACGCGCTGTACTTGCTGCGCGATTTCAGGTCCACCGGTGACAGCTTCCAGCCCTTGAGCGGGTCGACATGGCGCTCGGCGAAGCGCTTTTCCTGCTGCGCCTGGTCCACGCTGAGCCAGTACTTGAACAGCAGGATGCCGTCGTCGATCAGCAGTTTCTCGAACACCGGCGTCTGCGCCAGGAAGGCGTGGTACTCGGGCTCGCTGCAGTAGCCCATCACGTGCTCGACGCCGGCGCGGTTGTACCAGCTGCGGTCCATCAGCACGATCTCACCGCCGGCCGGCAGGTGCGACACATAGCGCTGGAAGTACCACTGCGTGCTCTCGCGGTCGGTGGGTTTGGGCAACGCCACCACTCTGCACTGGCGGGGGTTGAGATGGTCGGCGATGGCCTGGATGGCGCCGCCCTTGCCGGCGGTGTCGCGGCCTTCGAACAGCACCAGCACGCGTTGGCCGGTGTGCTGCACCCAGCGTGCCATGGCGATGAGTTCCAGCTGCATCGGTTCCAGCAGGGCCTGGTAGTCCTTGCGTTTGAGCTTGCCCATCGGCGTGCCTCGGTCGTTCACAGGAAAGCCCGAGCCTAGCGCAGCGGTGGGTCAGGGCGTGTGTTCGCCCTGCCAACCGCGTTCGCGCGCCATCGTCTCGACCGCGGCGCTGAAGTCACCGGCGAAGCCGGCCATGTCGAACAGCCCGCTGTCGACGCGGCGCTGCGCCAGCTCCGCGCGAAGTGCCTGCAAGGCCGCCGGATCGTTGCCGAGTGCGATGGCGGTGGCGACGAAGGCGCGGTCGTCGGCGACGTTCATGCGCGCCAGCCCCAGGTGATGGTTGAGGCTGCCGGCCACGCGCGCGGCGAAGGTCGCACCCGGGCAGGTCAGCACCGGGCAGCCGGCCCACAGCGCGTCCGAGGCGGTGGTGTGGGCGTTGTAGGGGTGGGTGTCCAGGAACAGGTCGGCCAGCGCATAGCGGGCCAGGTACTCCGGATGCGGCAGCTTGGGCATGAACACCAACCGCGCCGGGTCCAGCTGCGCCTGGCGTGCGGCGCTGCGCAGGCGCGCATCGGCATTGCCGGGACCGGACAGCAGCCACAGCACGCTGCCGGGTACGCCCTGCAGCACCGCGAACAAACGCTGCACGCTGCGCGGATTGAGTTTGTAGCTGTTGTTGAAGCAGCACAGCACCACGCCGTGGGCCGGCAGCCCGCAGGCCTCGCGCGACGGCGGCGGCTGCAGCATTCGGGTGTTGTCCGAGGGCTGGAACGCGCGCGGCAGGCGTCGCACGTCTTCGCTGAAGCCGGCGTCCAGCGCGGGCGGCAGCACGAAGGCATCGGCGAGCAGGTGGTCGATCCACGACGCGCCGGCGGTCCCGGGGTAGGCCAGCCAGTTCACCTGCACCGGTGCCGGACGCATCGCCAGCACCTGCGGGGTGCCGCCGCCGCCCCAGCCGCGCAGGTCGAACAGCACATCGATGCCGGCCGCGCGGATGCGCTCGGCGATGCGCTGGTGCGGCAGTGCGCCGATCTCGTGCAGCTGGGTGGCCGCGGCGTGCAGGCGCGCGCGGATGCGGCTGCCGTCGTCGCCATTGAGCGCGAACAGGTGCAGCTCCAGTGTGCCCAGCGCGCGCAGCTGCTCGAACAGGGCCACGGTCAGCAGCCCGGTCGGATGCGCGCCGAAACCGTTGGACAGGAAGCCCACGCGCAGGCGGCCGTGCGCGCGCACCGTGGCGGCGGGCAGCGGACGCACGTCGGCGGCAATGGCCGCCGCGCGTTGGCGCGCGCACGCCAGTTGTTCGGCCGCGCTGCTCTCTTCGCTGAGGAAGGCGAACGGCTCCACCGCCGCCTGGCCCTGCGCGACCGCCTGGCGGACCTGGGCCGACAGGCGGTCGATATCGCGCCAGTCGCAGAGACGGCGCTGCCAGTTGAGCAGGTGTGCGCTGATGTAGGGTTCGCCGGGCAGCAGCATGTGCGCATGGCGATACGCATCGGCGGCCGCTTCGGGCTGGCCGGCGTCTTCCAGTGCATGGCCCAGCCACAAGGCGATGCCCGGGTGCTGCGGGGCCAGGTTCGAGGCCTGGCGCAGCAGCGCGGCGGCCTCGTCGTGGCGGCCCTGCATCCAGCGCGCGCGGCCCAGCCGGGCCAGGGCTTCGGGATGGTCGCCGCGCAATTGCAGTGCACGCGTGGCGGCGTGTTCGCCGGCGGCGATGTCGCCCGCTTCCAACTCGGCGTCGGCCAGCATCACCCAGGCGATGAAGTCGGTCGGCTGGTGTTGCACCGCCAGGCGCAGCTGCTGCCGGTCCGCCTCCATCCTCAGGTACCCGCCGCCAGCTGCGCCAGTTCGTCGGCCTGGTGTTCGTGGATCAGGCGCTCGACCAGTGTGTCCATTTCACCGGCAATGATGTTGGGCAGGTCGTACAGGGTCAGGCCTTCCACGCGGTGGTCGGTGATCCGGCCCTGCGGGAAGCTGTAGGTGCGGATGCGCTGGCTGCGGTCACCGCTGCCCACCTGCAGGCGACGGCTCGCGGCGGTGGCGGCGGCCTGCTTGCTGCGCTCGGCATCCAGCAGCTGCGCCTTGAGGCGCTTCATCGCCTTGTCGCGGTTGGCGTGCTGGCTGCGCTCGGTCTGGCATTCCACCACCACGCCGGACGGCACGTGGGTGATGCGGATCGCCGATTCGGTCTTGTTGACGTGCTGGCCGCCGGCGCCGGACGAGCGGAAGGTATCCACCCTCAGGTCGGCCGGGTTGATCACGATCTCGTCGACCTCGTCGGCCTCGGGGATGATCGCCACGGTGGCGGCCGAGGTATGGATGCGGCCCTGCGATTCGGTGGCCGGTACCCGCTGCACGCGGTGCGTGCCCGACTCGAACTTCAGCTTGGAATACGCGCCACGCCCGACCACGCGCGCCACCACTTCCTTGTAGCCGCCATGTTCGCCGGGGCTGTCCGATTCGATCTCGACCTTCCAGCCCTGGCGCTCGGCATAGCGGGCATACATGCGGAACAAATCGCCGGCGAAGATCGCCGCTTCGTCGCCCCCGGTCCCGGCGCGCACTTCCAGGAACAGGTTGCCGTCGTCGCGCGGATCGCGCGGCACCAGCAGCAGCGCCAGGTCCCGGTCCAGCTCTTCCAGCCGTTGCTGGGCGGCGGTGATTTCTTCTTCGGCCAGCTCGCGCAGGTCCGGGTCGTTGCGCATCGCTTCGGCGGCGGCCAGGTCGGACAGGGCACGGGCCTCGTCGGCCAGCGCGGTGGCGATCGGCTGCAGCTGTGCGAATTCGCGCGAGAACGCGCGGAAGCGGTCGTTGTCGCTGACCACCGAGGGGTCGGCAAGCAGGCGTTCGAGTTCTTCGCGGCGTTCGGCCAGCGCTTCCAACTTACGGCGCAGGGTCGGCGTCATCGGTCTTCACAGGAGGGTGTTGATAGCCCGGCTTGGCCGGGAACAGGCGCTCGGCGGCGCGGGTCAGCTCAGTATCGCCGGTCAGCGCGGCCGCGCGCAGCGCCGCGGTGGGCGGGTGCAGCAGGCGGTTGGTCAGGCCGTGGGCCAGCAGTTCCAGCACGTCCTCCGGCGATTTGCCGTGGGCCAGTTGCTGGCGCGCCTTGTCCAGCATCTCCACGCGGGTCGCCTCGCCATAGGCGCGCAGTTGCAGCAGCGGCGCCTGGTGGGCGCTGGCCTGCAGCGTCTCCACGAAGCGGGCGACCTGCAGTTCGATGATCGCCTCGGCTTCGGCGGCGGCTTCGCGGCGGCTGCGGCGGTTGTCTTCGACCGCGCGCTCCAGGTCATCGACGGTGTACAGGAACGCATCCTGCAGGTCGCCCACGCCGGCCTCGATGTCACGCGGCACGGCCAGGTCGAACAGCAGCATCGGTTTGTGCTTGCGGGTCTTGAGCGCAGCGGCGACGTGCGCGCGGGCGATCACCGGCTGGCGCGCGGCGGTGGCCGAGAACACCACGTCGGCCTCACCCAGGTGACGCTCCAGTTCGCTCAGCGGCAGCGCCACGCCGCCATGCCGGCTGGCCAGGTCCTGCGCATGGGCCAGCGTGCGGTTGGCCACGAGCAGGCGCCGCACCTTGCCTTCGCTGAGGTGGCGCGCGGCCAGCTCGATGGTTTCCCCCGCGCCGACCAGCAGCACGGTGGAGTCTTCCAGCCGCGCAAACGAGTTCTGCGCCAGGCGCACGGCGGTGGAGGCTACCGAGACCGGGTTGGCACCCACCCGCGTATCGGTGCGGGCGCGCTTGGCCACCGAGAAGGTCTGCTGGAACAGCCGGTCCAGGCGCTGGCCGAGCAGGCCGTGGTCGCGCGCGGTCGCCCACGCGTCCTTGACCTGGCCCAGGATCTGGGGCTCGCCCAGCACCATCGAGTCCAGCCCGGTGGCGACCCGGAACAGGTGGCGCACCGCGTCGGCATCGGCATGCTGGTAGAGGTACCCGTGCAGCGCGCCGGCGTGGGATTCCAGCCAGTGCGCCAGTGCCTCGCCCGATTCGGCCACCGCGTACAGCTCGGTGCGGTTGCAGGTGGACAGCAGCACGGCCTCGGCCACCTGTGGCGTATCGCGCAGCGACGCCAATGCCAGGGGCAGGGCGTCGCCGCCAAAGGACGCGCGTTCGCGCAGTTCCACTGGCGCGGTCTGGTGATTCAGTCCGAGCACCCACAGGGTCATTGTTCAGTTGCTTGCGATAAGCTGCTGGCCATTCAAGTCGTCATTTTAAGGCCAGAAGCCCCCGATGCCCGCATTGATTCGCATCTCCAGCGTTCTGCTGCTGTCCTTGTCCGCCGCCAGTGCCCTGGCGGCCCCGGCCACGGTTCCCGCCACACCCCCGTCCGCCAAGGCCAAGGTGGCCGAAACCGCGCCGCTCACCCCGGTGATGGCGGGCGAGTTCGCGCTGCAGGCCGGCAAGCTCGCCGACGCCGCGCGCTGGTATCTGGAGGCGGCCGAGGCCGGCAGCGACGATGCCGGGCTGGCCGAGCGGGCCACCCGCATCGCCATGCTCGCCGACGATGACAAGCGCGCCGCCCGCGCACTGGCGTTGTGGGAAGCCCGTGCGCCGCGTTCGCTGGCCATGCGCAGCGCCGCCGCCGCGCTGGACATGCGCCAGAACGATGTGAAGGCCGCCCGCACCGAACTCGGTGCGCTGCTCAAGGACCCGGACCCGCGTGGCTGGAAGTTCGCCATCGCCGCGCTGATCGGCGGTGGCCGTGATCCGGCCGTGCCGGCGCAGGTGCTGGGCGGCCTGGTCGATGACAACGCGATCCCCGACCAGCTCGAGGTCTGGCAGGAACTGGGGCGGCTGGCGATGCGCATGGAACGGCCGGACCTGGCCAAGCGCATGGTCGATGAAGTGGTCAAGCGCTTCCCCAATGAACCCCGGGTGGCGCTGTTGAATGCCAGCCAGCTGGCCCAGGCCGGCAAGCAGGACGAAGCGCTGGCGCTGCTGCACGGGGTGGAACCCCGGAGCCGCCAGGATCCGGAGCTGCGCAACGCGCTGGCCATCGCCTACGACAGCATGGGCGATGCCCGTTCGGCCGCGCGCGTGCTGGCGGTGGGCCCGCAGGATGTGCAGACCTGGGGCATGCGTGCCTCGCTGCTGGCCAAGCAGAAGGACGATGCCGCGCTGCTGGCCCTGTATACGGATCTGTCCAGGCAGGCGGCCAAGCCGGATCCGGCGCAGCGCCTGCTGCTGGGCAAGATCGCCGAGTATCTGAAGCGCCCGGCCGAGGCGGTGGACTGGTACCACAGCGTGCCCGGCGGCGATGAACTGGACGAGGCGCGCCTGCGCGCGGCCAATGCGCAGTACGAGGCCGGGCGCACGGACAAGGCATTTGCCGAAGTCCACACGATCCAGTCCGATGCCAGCGTCGATGACGACGCCCGCCGCGATGCCTACCTGCTGGAGGCCGAGCTGCGCCAGCGCGGCGAGGACCTGCCCGGCGAACTGGACGCCCTGGCCCGTGGCCTGGCCGCGTATCCCGACGAGGGCGCACTGCTGTACGCGCGCGCCCTGGCCTGGGAACGCCGCGACGATGTGCCACGCGCCGAAGCCGACCTGCGCAAGGTGCTGGTGACCGATCCGGAAAACGTGGCCGCGCTCAATGCGCTGGGCTACACCCTGGCCGACCGTACTCAGCGCTATCAGGAGGCGCTGGAGCTGATCGACCGCGCCCGCGTCGCCGAGCCGGACAATGCGGCCATCGTCGACAGCTACGGCTGGGTGCTGTATCGCCTGGGCCGCAACGAAGAGGCGTTGGTGCAGCTGCGCCGCGCCTGGACCCTGGCCAAGGACCCGGAGATCGCCGCGCATGTGGGCGAGGTGCTGTGGGTGCTGGGCCGCAAGGAAGAGGCGCGGCGTTTCTTCGACGAGGCACGCAAGCTGGACCCTGACAACCGCGCCCTGCAGCGCGTGATCGAGAAATACGGCGTATGAACCTGCAGCTGCTCAAGGCCGGCGCCGCGCTGGCGATGGGGCTGACGTTGTCGGCCTGTGTGTCGCTGGACGAGCGCAAGGCCCCGTCCGCCCCGGCCGTGGTGACGACCGTGTCGGCGCAGGCACAGCAGGCCGAAGCCGCCCGCGTGGCAGCGCTGCGCACGCAGCCGCAGTGGTCGTTCCAGGGCCGCGTGGCGATCAACAAGGGGCGCAATGGCGGCAATGGCCGCATCGACTGGCAGCAGCGGGAGCGCCAGTACGTGGTCGAGCTGAGTGCGCCGGTGACCCGCCAGAGCTGGAAGCTGACCGGAGACAGCCACCACGAAGGGGGTCGCCTGGAAGGTCTGGACGGCGGTCCGCGGGAAGGCGAGGACGCCCAACAGGTGCTGTTGGATGCGACCGGCTGGGACATCCCGGTCAATCAACTGCCGGACTGGGTGCGTGGCCTGGTGGCCGATGACACCGCCCCGGCCGAGCAGGTCGAGCGCGATGGTGATGGCCGTCCGCGCCGGGTCGTGCAGATGGGCTGGCAGATCCAGTACCTGGACTGGTACCCGGCCGAAGGCGATCGCCCGGTGCTGCCGCGCCGGATCGAAGCAGTCAACGGCGATGCCAAAGTGCGCCTGGTAGTCGACAGCTGGGTGCTGGGCAGCCCATGAGCGGCCTGGACCTGAATGCGGGCTGGTCGCAGTGGCCGGCCCCGGCCAAGCTCAACCTGTTTCTGCACATCACCGGCCGCCGCGCCGATGGCTACCACCAGCTGCAGACGGTGTTCCGGCTGCTCGACTGGGGCGACCGGATCCGGCTGCGGGTGCGTGAGGACGGGCGGATCCAGCGTGACGGCGCGTCGGTGGCAGGGGTGGCAGAAGCCGACGACCTGGCCATCCGTGCAGCGCATCTTCTCAAGAATGCCGCCAATGTCGGCCAAGGTGCCGATATTGGTGTCGAAAAACACATTCCGGCCGGTGGCGGTTTTGGCGGGGGATCGTCCGATGCGGCCACCGTGCTGGTCGCACTGAACCGGCTGTGGAACGCCGGCATGGACGTCGATGCCCTGGCCGCGCTGGGCCTGGAGCTGGGCGCGGACGTACCGGTCTTCGTGCGCGGGCACAACGCCTGGGCCGAAGGCGTGGGCGAGCAGCTCACCGCGATCGCGCTGCCCCCGGCCTGGTTTGTACTGGCCGATCCGGGGGTGCACGTGCCCACGCCGCGACTTTTCGCGGATCCGGATTTGACGCGAGACGCCCCAGTGGCGAAAATAGCGGACTTCGCTTCCGGGTCTTTGCTCGGGAATGCGTTCGAGCCGGTATTGCGCCGCCGCGAGCCCGCCGTAGAGGCAGTGCTTGCGACGTTGAGCAGGATCGGCCGGGCACGACTCACCGGGTCGGGAAGCGGTTGTTTCGTCGAGTTCGCCACGCGCGCTGCTGCAGAGCAGGGCCTGGCGCGGTTGCCGAAGGAACTGCGGGCATGGGTAGTGGCGGGCGTGGAGCGTTCGCCGTTGCTTGATGTACTCGAGCGTTATTGATTTTGATGCAGGGGCGTCGCCAAGAGGCCCAAGGCACCAGGTTTTGATCCTGGCATTCGGAGGTTCGAATCCTCCCGCCCCTGCCACTTGCGGATATCAGCCGCGTTCCCATGCGCACGCCTGCGCGGGCACGGCCGATGTCTCGCGGTGTTGTCACCGCAGACACTCCAGGGTGCCGGCGGCCGAGTTCTCCAATCGCTCCCGCCCGAGACCGTCATGATGCAAGATCACCCCAACCTGCTGGTATTTTCCGGCAACGCCAACAAGCGCCTTGCGCAGAGCATCTGCAAGGAACTGGGGGTGCGGCCGGGCAAGGCATTGGTGTCGCGCTTCTCCGATGGTGAAGTGCAGGTCGAGATCGAAGAAAACGTCCGCAAGCAGGACGTGTTCGTGATCCAGCCGACCTGCGCGCCCAGCGCGGAAAACCTGATGGAGCTGCTGGTGCTGATCGATGCACTCAAGCGCGCCTCGGTCAACAGCGTCACCGCCGTGGTGCCGTACTTCGGCTACTCGCGCCAGGATCGCCGCATGCGTTCCTCGCGCGTGCCGATCACCGCCAAGGTCGCCGCCAAGATGTTCAGCGCCGTCGGCGCCGACCGGGTACTGACGGTGGATCTGCATGCCGACCAGATCCAGGGCTTCTTCGACATGCCGGTGGACAACGTGTATGCCTCGCCGCTGCTGCTCGCCGATATCTGGCGCGCCTACGGCACCGAAAACCTGATCGTGGTGTCCCCGGACGTGGGTGGCGTGGTGCGTGCACGTGCCGTCGCCAAGCGCCTGGACGATGCCGACCTGGCGATCATCGACAAGCGCCGGCCGCGCGCCAACGTCTCCACCGTGATGAACATCATCGGTGACGTCGAAGGCAAGACCTGCGTGATGGTCGATGACATCGTCGATACCGCCGGCACCCTGTGTGCGGCTGCCGCAGCGCTGAAGGCGCGTGGCGCCCTGAAGGTGGCCGCGTATTGCACCCACGCCGTGCTCTCGGGCCCGGCGGTGGACAACATCAACAACTCCCAGCTCGATGAGCTGGTGGTGACCGACACCATCCCGCTGCGCGAAGAGGCGCGGGTGTGCAGCAAGATCCGCCAGCTCAGCGTGGCGGAAATGCTGGCCGAGACGATGCGCCGCATCGCCTTCGGCGAATCGGTCAGCTCGCTGTACGTGGATTGATTTTTTTCCGGCCACCGGCAACGGTGGTCGGGTCCCGGGTACGTCTGGTCGCGGACGTGCCCTCATTCGCCAAGCCCTCGGGCAAGGCACCAACTGGTAGTCAATACAATGTCCAAGACCCATGAAATCAAGGTCACCGCTCGTGACGTGCAGGGCAAGGGTGCGAGCCGCCGCCTGCGTCACGCCGGCGTGATCCCGGCCGTCGTGTACGGCGGCGAAGCCGCGCCGATCAACATCAACCTGGACCACAACCAGATCTGGCTGGCCCAGCAGAACGAGTGGTTCTACTCGTCCATCCTGAACCTGAACCTGGACGGCCAGGTCACCAAGGTGCTGCTGCGTGACATGCAGCGCCACCCGTTCAAGCAGCTGATCATCCACCTGGATTTCCTGCGCGTGAACGAGAACGAGGCCCTGACCGCCAACGTCCCGCTGCACTTCATCAACGAAGACACCTCGCCGGCTGGCAAGGCTGCCGACGTCGTGGTCACCCACGAACTGAAGGAAGTGACTGTCACCTGCCTGCCGAAGGACCTGCCGGAGTCGATCGACGTCGACCTGAGCGAGCTGAAGGCTGGCGACGTGGTCTACCTGTCGGATATCAAGCTGCCCAAGGGCGTTGAGATCCCGGCCCTGGCCCAGGGCAAGGACCATGACGATGCGATCGTCACCGCCAAGCACGGCAAGGAAGACGCTGCCGACGAAGCGCCGGCCGCAGAGTAAGGTATTGCGGCGCCTGTCCTCCGGGGCAGGCGCCGTTTCTGTATGTACCGGCACAGGGCGGGTACCGACGAAGAAGAGTGATGACAGGATTGCGATTGATCGTTGGTCTGGGCAACCCCGGACCCGAGCACGCCCAGACCCGGCACAATGCCGGGTTTCGTTTCATTGACGCCCTGGTCGCACAGGCCGGCGCGCGTTGGAGCGTGGACAGCAAGTTGTTCGGCGAGACCGCCAAGGTCGACATCGCCGGGCAGGCGGTGTGGCTGCTCAAGCCCGGCACCTTCATGAATCTCAGTGGCAAGTCGGTTACTGCCGCACAGCGTTTCTGGAAGATCGAACCGGAACAGACCCTGCTGGCGCACGATGAGCTGGACCTGCCGCCCGGCGTGGCACGGCTCAAGTTCGACGGCGGCCATGGCGGCCAGAACGGCCTGCGCGACACCATCCGCCTGCTGGGCCACGGCCGGTTCCACCGCCTGCGCATCGGCATCGGTCACCCCGGTCACAAGGACCGCGTGGTGCCGTGGGTGCTGGGCCGCGCGAGCAAAGAAGACGATGTGCTGATCGGCCACGCCATCGACGATGCGATCGACGTGCTGCCGCTGGCGGTATGCGGCGATTACAGTGAGGCGATGAAGCGCCTGCACACCCCGAAATAACCACGGTGTACCGATCCACGGTCGGTACCTACCACCCCAGAGGCTGTCAAAGATGGGTATCAAATGCGGCATCGTCGGTCTGCCCAACGTCGGCAAATCGACCCTGTTCAATGCGCTGACCAAGGCGGGCATCGCCGCGGCCAACTTCCCGTTCTGCACGATCGAACCGAACGTCGGCATCGTGCCGGTGCCGGACCCGCGCCTGAACGAACTGGCCGCGATCATCAACCCGCAGAAGGTCATCCCGACTGCAGTGGAGTTCGTGGACATTGCCGGCCTGGTCGCCGGTGCCGCCAGTGGTGAAGGGCTGGGCAACAAGTTCCTGGCCCACATCCGCGAGGTGGACGCGATCACCCACGTGGTGCGCTGCTTCGAGAACGCCGACGTCATCCACGTCAACAACAAGGTCGACCCGCTGTCGGACATCGATACCATCGATACCGAACTGGCCCTGGCCGATCTGGACAGCGTCGAAAAGGCGCTGAATCGCGCCGAGCGCGCCGCCAAGGGCGGCGACAAGGAAGCGGCCGCGCGCAAGCCGGTGCTGGCCAAGCTGCAGGCTGCGCTGGCCGACGGCAAGGCCGGTCGTACCGCCGGCCTGGACGAGGAAGAGAAGGCGCTGGTCCGCGACCTGTTCCTGCTGACCCTCAAGCCGGTGATGTATATCGCCAACGTGCTGGAAGACGGCTTCGAGAACAACCCGCACCTGGACGCCGTGCGCGCCCGTGCCGCCGAGGAAGGCGCGCAGGTGGTGCCGGTGTCGGCGGCGATCGAGGAAGAGCTGTCGCAGCTGGACGACGAAGACCGCGACACCTTCCTGGCCGACCTGGGCCTGTCCGAGCCGGGTCTGAACCGCGTGATCTACGCCGCTTACCAGCTGCTGGGCCTGCAGACCTACTTCACCGCTGGCGTGAAGGAAGTCCGCGCCTGGACCGTGCGCAAGGGCGCCACCGCGCCGCAGGCCGCCGCGGTGATCCACACCGACTTTGAGAAGGGCTTCATCCGCGCTGAAACCATCGCCTATGACGACTTCATCAAGTACAAGGGCGAAGCCGGCGCCAAGGAAGCCGGTCGCCTGCGCCTGGAAGGCAAGGAATATCGCGTCCAGGAAGGCGACATCCTGCATTTCCGCTTCAACGTCTGATCGCATCGCCGGTTGATGCCTGCAACGCCCCGCCTTGAGCGGGGCGTTTGCGTTGGTGGCGCGCGATCCCGTGCGCTGGATAAAAAATCACCACTGCTGAGAATGCCCGGCAGGTGGGGCTCTGCACCACTTGTCCACAACAAACGCCCATCGCTCTCCACCTCCCATGTGGAAAACCTGGCCCGGTGGCGCCGGCCGTTGGCCGGCAACCACGCAATCCTCCACCGCAGACCACGTGGACAATTAATGACCACGCGTGGAAACCCTTGCCGCGTACCGCTTACGCAGGGTTGTCCACAACAAACCCCCACCGCTTTGCCCAGKCGCTGTGGAAAACCGCGTCAGCACCTGGACAAAAAAACGCCACGCCCCGAAAACGTTGGCGTGGCTGGCTTGCACCGACTTGTCCACATCAAACCCCCACGGCTTTCCACGCGGGGTGTGGAAAAGCCACATGCGTGCAGGGGTGTGTTCGGCGTTGCGTGGCGCCGGCCAGCGGCCGGCGCTACCGGTGGCGCCCGTTTCCGGCCCTACGACCGGAAGCGGGCACGCCGTCACCAGCTGTAGGAAACGCCGAGCTGCGCGCTGGTATCGCGGTAGCCCTGACTGCCGGTTTGGTGCACTAGCTGGCCCCAGCCGCGCCAGCCGCCGGCGAAGTTCACCTGCACGCCTGCCTTGGCCTCGTAGATGTCGTCGGGCAGGTCGCGGCGGATCGACACGTCGTCGACCGCGATCGCCGACGCGTTGCCACCGGACCACCAGTTGACCGCGACGAACGGATGCACATCGCCTTGTTTTGGCGTCAGTGCGCGGGTGTACAGGCGTGCGCCCAGCCGGGTACTGGTACCGCCGGCGCGACGGCTCTCCACGGCGGTGCCATTGGCTTCGACCACGTTGTCGGCGTCGTAACGGTTGTGGACGACCTGCAGCTGCGGTTCCAGGTACAGGCCGCGATCGGCAGTGCGCTGCAGCGGCAACACGTAGCCGGCTTCCACCGAACCGCTCCAGTTGCGCGAACGGTAGCGTTCCTCGGCCAGGCCTTCGCCCTGCACGCGGTTGCGGAAGCGGCTGTACTGCACCCAGCTGTCCACATACGCACCCTGTTGCATGTCCGCGTCCTGCAACCAGGTGCCATACAGGCCAAGGGTGGTGCCGGTGACCACGCCGCGCGCGGCGTAGCCGGTCACCGTTGATACGGCATCACTGCTGGCGCGGCCATGGCCACCCATCAGCCCCAGCTGCAGCTGGCCGCCCACGTTGGCGGCCAGCGCATGTCCAATGCCGACCATGACGCTGTCTACGCGGCTGTCCACGCGGACCTGCTCGCCGGCGGCGTGCCGTTCCAGGTTGCTGCTGCGTACGTTTGCCCAGGCCAGCGCGCCGGTTGCATCCTCGGCGTGGACACGGGTGCCCGGATCGCCGGCACGGTCATGCAGGCTGTGCTGGAACATGCGCAGGGCGGCGGACTGGTTGGCCAGGTAGATGGCAGGCTCCGGGCGTTCGACCTTGGGGCCCGGATCCACCGGATCCACCGGATCGATCGGGTCGACCGGGTCGACCGGCTGGCCGGGATCGGGAGTGGCCGGATCCACCGGGTCGATCGGATCTACAGGTTCCACCGGCTCCACGGGATCTATGGGATCTACGGGATCTACGGGCTCCACCGGGTCCACCGGCGCCACATATTCCGAGCGCAGGTACCAGTTGCCGTCATCCGGCGTACTCACCCCGCCCTTGTACAGGAAGTAGTCGTAGGCACCGGCCACGGCGCGCCCCTGCAGCGTGAACTGCGCGTCGGACTGGCCGGCCACGCTGATCAGGCGGATGCCTTCGCTGGTGAGCGCGCCGGCGCCGCCGGCATTGTCCACCCGCACGTTCGCGGTGCCGCTGCTGTTGCCCTGGATCACCAGCGCATCGCCGGCCGAGCCATCATCGCCAAGCTGGCGATTCATCACCCACGTGCCGCCATTGCCAACGTAGTCGCCGGTAATGGTCAAGGTCTTGAAGTCGCCCCGCGTGGGTGCGACGAACGCGATCGTTCCGCCATGCTGCAGCGTCCCCACGGTGGAATCGCCGCGCAGGTTCCAGCGGCTGCTGTCATCCAGCGACAGCGACGCCACGTGGAAGCCGCTGTCGCCGCGCAGCGCGCCGGTCAGCACGCTGGCGTTGGCCAGCGCCATCTGCACGTTGGCGGTGGCGCTGTCCACCACCACATCGCCGGTCAGGCGGCTGTTGTCGGCGCTGAAGAGAATGTCCGAGGTCGCCACCGAGCTGCCATCGGTGAACACGGTATCGCTGACCCGCAACAGCCGGCCACCGTCCACGCTGCCGGCCTGGCGGGCAACCACGTCGGTGTTGTTGAGCGTCAGCGCATGATTGCTGCCCTGCAACCACAGCGCGGGGCCGTCTTCGGTCTGCAACTGGCTGTTGTTGAAGGTCAGGCGGTCCCAGTACGGGCCGAACACGGTGATGTAGGAGYGGTACGCACCGCTGCCTGCGCCCTTGGCATGAATGCCCAGATTGTCCGCGGTGAGCTGTGCGGTGTTCATCTGCACGATGCCGAACGCTGCATCGCCCAGCACGGTGATATGGCCGCCATCGAGCTGCACGTCGGCCGTGCTGCCGCCCAGGAACACGCCGCCACCGCCGTTGCCGTAGGTGGTGATGTCCAGATCGTTGGCGCGGATGCGCGAGTATGGCGTGGGCGGGTTGCTGCCCGACGCACGCAGGCCGTAGACGCCGTCACCGTGTGTGTCGATGCTGCCGCCGGTCATTGTCGCGGTGCCGCCCCAGACGTCCACGCCATGGCCGTAGCCGTTGGTGCCATAGGTGCTGATCACCGTATCGGTCAGATCGGCCAACGAGGCGGCGCTGGACAACCACAGCCCGGACTGGCCATCGCGCACGGTGAAATGTGCGCCGTTGGCGGTGAGCTGGCCCCATTCGTTGACGTTGACGCCGTAGCCGCCGGTGGTATCGAACGTTCCGCCGGTCACCTCGGCCGATGCGTGAATCCCGTTGGCCCGATTGCCGAGCAGGCGGATGCTGCCGCCGTTGGTGGTGGCGCTACCGCCGTTGATGCGCAGCAGGCCGCCGTTGTTGATGTCGAAGTAGCCATTGACCACATCGACATCGGTCAGCGACAGCACACTGCCCACGCCGTTGGAGGACAGCCGACCGCTGTAGCCGCTGTTGCCCGAGGCAAAGGTAAGCTGCAGCGCTTCCATCGCCAGCAGCGCGCCGCCCTCGGCAGACACGGCGCTGTCGCCACCGTTGTTGATTTCGGTGCCGGTCACGTGCAGCTCGCTACCGCTGCCGGTGGCGTACAGCGCATGCCCGCCACTGCTGACGCGGCCGCCGGTCAGCCAGACCTTGCCGCCGCCGGTGGCATTGACCGTGCCGTAGCCGGAGCCGTTGCGATATGCATCGATGACCAGGTTGTTGGCGCGGATCACGCTGCCCGCGCCGCTGGCATTCAAGGCATAGCCGACGCTGGCGCTGCCGTCGCCGAGCTGGATGTGGCCGCCCTCGATCTGCACGCTGCCGCCGGACATGGCGCCGATGCCGCTGCCGTTGCCGGTAACGCCCAGGTCCAGGTCGGTGGCGTGCAGCGTAGCGTCCTGACCCGTTACGGTCACCGCGTAGCTGCTGCCGGTGTGCAGCACGCTGTCACCGCTGGCCAGGTCGAGCGACTCGCCTGCGTTGACGGTGATCGGCACGGTGTAATCCAGCGCGCTGGCCGGCAGCGCCGCCAGCAGTGCCGCACCGAGCGCGATCCGGGTCGGCAGTCCGGCGCGGACCGCGCGCGTGGTCATGGACACCGTGCCACGCTGCCGCGCAAGTTCGGACACCACCTTGCAGCGTCCATTCACGGGGTCCCGCACCAATCGGTAGATTCTGTTCATCCTGGTTTTTCTCGTCGCAAGGCAGCCGTCCGGCGTACGCCAGACGGATCTGCAGACCATGTCGATCGCCATCCGGCGACCACCGTTGCGGCGTCACCGGCACAGGCCGGCAACGCCGCATGGCGACAAGGCGCGGGGGAGGGGGGCGGATGGCAGCGCCATCGCCACGACACGCCGGGGCGTGCATCAGGGGCGTCCTTGAAGCCGTACCGGCGCGACCACTGCGCAGCCGGTAAGCACAGGCTAGGCAGTGACTGCCACCGGAGACATCAGGCGATCCCTAAAGTACGCCGATGCCGGCAGCGTGGTTGGGCCGGCAGTCAGCGAATGCGACAGGCAGGCGCGGTATCCGCCGGCCTCGGGCAGGCCGCGCGCCTGCTCAGGTGAACAGGTCCGATGCCAGGCAGAAGGTGATCAGTTCCTGGTCGGTCTTGGCGCCCAGCTTGCGCATCGCGTTGACCTTCTGGGTGCTGACGGTCTTGCTGCTGCGGTTCAGTCGTCTGGCGATGTCGCCCACGCTCTGGCCGTTGGCGAACAGCCGGATCACCTCGAACTCGCGTGGCGACAGCAGCGAGGCCGAGGAGGCATCACCGGCCCCCGGCAGGGCCTCCTCGCGCGGCAGGTCCGGCGAGCGGTACACGCGCTGGGCCAGCACCGCAGACAGCGCGACGTTGAGTTCCTTCAGATCCCCACTCTTGCGTACCACGCCGCTGGCGCCGGCCCGGTACATCTCGGCGATGATCGAGGGATTGGAGACCATGGTCAGGATCAACACCTGGACATCGGGAAAATTGCGCAGCAGGTAGGAGATCAGCTTGATGCCATCGCCGAGGGCGTCATCGCCGGGCATGTTGTAGTCGGTGATGACGATGTCCGGTGCCAGCGTCTGCATCAACTCGACCAGTGCCGCCGGACTCTGTGCCTGGCCGACCACCTCCAGGCGCGGGTCGCGGTCGATGACATCGGAGATGCCGGCCAGCACGATCGGGTGGTCATCGGCAATGACGATCTTGGTCTTCATGCGTGTTCTCGGCACCGGCAGGAGCAAAACTCAGGGGACATCGGTGGCCTCCGGTGGCGAGCGTTCCAGCCGCACCAGCGCGCGTTCCAGTTCGATCAGGAAGGCCTGCGCTGCTGCGCTGCACGCCGCCACCGTCGCGCCGGCGGCGATTCTATCTTCGATCACCTGGGCAACGTCGACCAGGCGTTGCGCCGAAACCATCACCAACGCCCCGCGGATGCGATGCAGCATCTGCCGGATCTCGTTGGCCTGGCCGCTTTCAACCGCTGCCGACAGGCCCTGCAGGTCGCTGCGCATGGTGGTCAGGAACAGGTCGCGCAGGTGATCGGAGACCACGATCGTATCGACTGGCACATCGCGGGTCGGTGAAAGGTCCACTCCGGCAGGGGCCACCGGTTTGGTCAACCCACTGAGCTGGCGGTACAGCGCCTGCAGCGAAATCGGCTTGACCAGGCAGCTGTCCATGCCGGCGCTGCGGCAGCGCTCGCGCTCTTCCGGCGCGGCGTTGGCGGTGGCACCGATGATGGGTACACGCACGCCGTCTGCGCGCAACCGGCGGGTGAGGGCATACCCATCGATGTGCGGCATGTTGACGTCGGTGAGCACCGCGTCGAAGCGACGCTGTGACCAGTAGCCCAGCGCTTCGTCGCCATCGCTGGCCACCACGGCGTGGCAGCCCAACTGTTCCAGCTGTTCGCGCAGGATCATCTGGTTGATCGGATTGTCCTCGGCGACCAGCACGTGCAGGCCAAGGCGACGGAACTGCGGCGCCGCCGTCGGCGCCTGCCGTGGCGCATCCCCACCTGCGGCCATCAGCAGCGCATCCACCATGGCATCCAGGTTGTGCATGGACACCACCCAGCGCCCGTCGATCCGCTCGGGATGGTCACCGCCGTCGGTTCTGGCCACCACGTGCGGCCCGGCCCAGCCCGGATCGGGCTCGTCCAGCAGCACATCCAGCAAGGGGGTGTGTGCGCTGAAGTTCTGTGCCGATTCGCTGTGGTAGACCTGCGCGGCGGCGCCGCGCTGGCGCAGGCGCTCGCACAGGTTGTCGGCCAGTTCCCGCGATGGCGAGCGCACGTAGACCGCCACGCGCTGGCCGAACGCTGGACGCTGCTCGGCCAGGTCGGGGCTTTCGGCCAGCGGCAGTTCAAAGCTGAAACTGCTGCCCAGCCCGCTGTCGCTGACCACGCGCAGTTCGCCCCCCATCAACTGCACCAGATGCGCGCTGATCGCCAGCCCCAGGCCGGTGCCGCGCATCGCATCGGTGCCCGGGTTGGCCTGGTAGAACGGCTCGAACAGTCGTGCCTGGTGCTCCTGCTGGATACCGATGCCGGTGTCGGCCACCTGCCAGCTCAGTCGCGGCAATTCCCCCGCCGCTTCCACCCCGCGCAGGCGCACGACGATACGGCCGGCATCGGTGAACTTGATCGCGTTGCTGATGAGGTTGTTGAGCACTTGTCGGATGCGCGCGGCATCGCCGATCACCAGCGCCGGAACAGTGCCGTCGATGCACGCATACAGCTGCAGCCGCCTGCGCGTGGCCGAACCGGCATACGAGCGCAATACCTCTTCGGTCAATCCCGCCGGACAGAACGCGACCGGCTCCAGCGCCAGCTGCCCGGCCTCTGCCTTGGACACGTCGAGGATGTCGCTGATCAACTGCATCAGGGTCGACGACGAGCGTTGGATCGTGCCCACGTACTCCTGCTGTCGGCTGTCCAGTGGGGTCAGTCCGAGCAGCTCCAGTGTGCCCAGTACGCCATACAGCGGCGTGCGGATCTCATGGCTCATCGTCGCCAGGAACAGGCTTTTGGCCCGGTTGGCCTGGTCGGCGGCCACGCGCGCCTGCTGCAGCACCAGTTCGGCGTCGTGCTGGGCGGTGAGGTCGATGAACAGGCACAGCATCACCGGCTCGCCGCGGTAGCGCGCGGGGGTGACGGTCACCAGCAGATGGCGTCCGTCGGGCGTGGTGTAGGGCCGCGTGGCAGGGCCCTGGGTATTGGCGTCGGCCGACGCATCATCGCGCCACCCACCATGCCAGCCAGGTGCGTCAGGATGCTCTCCCAGCCAGTTGCGTGCCAGGGCGTTCTCCAGGATCACCTGCCCGTCGCGCTGGCGCAGCAGACACAGACCGATGGGGGCTGCGTCAAGCACGGTGCGGCTGAACGCTTCGCTTTCCAGCAGACGCTCATGGTTCTCGCGCAGCGGGACCAGAACCGAGCGTCGATAGCTGCGCAGCACCAGCACGCCGCCCAGCGCCAGCAGCATCGCGGCAATCACGCTGCCGATCAGCGGCCCGCGGGGATGGCTGAGCAGGCGCGCCCAGCGCACCTGGTACACGGCCTGCCAGCCGTCGTTGGTTCGCATGCGGTAGATCACCCCGTCACGGGTAAAGCTGCGCTGCGCGCCGCCGCCCTCCAGGTGGGGGCCGTGCACCAGTCGACCGTTCGGGTCGATGATGGACAGCTGGTCGTAGATCGTCTCGCCCAGCAGCTGACGACGCTCGTCCAGGCGCGACAGGTCCAGCAGGCAGGCGATCGCCGGCATGGCCCGGGCGTCCGTATCGCCCCACGCGTCGATGTCCCGCGGTGCCTGTGCGATCGACAGCAGGCGGTTGTTGCCATCGCCGGGATCGCGCTCGAACCAGCGCACATCGCCGCGTTGCAGCGAGACACTGGCCGCCACCGCGTGGATGTAGCGCAGCAGCGCCTGCATCGGTGCCGAGGCCGGCCGCACCGGGTCGATATCGTCCACCGTGAGCGGCACCAGCAATCCGGCCGTCCCTTCGCCGCTGACCAGCAGGCAGCGCGGTGAGGGATACAGCGATTCGGCCCAGAACGCGCCGTAGAAGCCGGAGAATCGCACGCCCAGCGCCGATGCCGTGTGTGGCGGTGGCGCCTGGTCATGCAGTACCGAGAACGGGATGTAGGCCCGCGCCGGGTTGGCCAGCTCCACGTTGCCCGACAGTGGCTGGCTGCGGACCGTTCCTGGTGGACCGCCGGGCAACGCTGCGCGCTCGTGATCATGGGCGCGCCAGCGCCGCATGAAGCGCTCCTGTTCCTGCAGTGCGCCATCCAGGCGGCGGAAGTGGAAATCGATCTTGTCCTGTTCTTCCCGCAGCAGCTGAAGGGTGGTGGACAGCACCAACCCGGCCTGGATCGTGGCCAGGACGATCACGCCGATCAACAGCGCATGCACGCGCAGCGAACGGCGGGCGAGCTGGCGGATGGGTGCGGCCTCGGGCATGGGATCCCCTTGTGATGGTGGCAACGACGCGCTGGGTGCCGCGCGATGCCGCGTGCCTGCGATCGTCAACCGTTGTGAACCGATGCACAAGGGTGCGGGGCCGCGCTGGATGGCATGGTGAATGCTGGCCGGTGAGAGCTCAGCGCGTGGCGAGGGTGTCCGGGTGGCCCAGTTCGGTGTGCCGGTGTGCGGCCTTTTCCTGGTCCAGCAACGCACCGAAGGTTTCGGCGGGAATCGCGCGCGAAATCAGGAAACCCTGGACCTGGTTGCAGCCCAGCCTGCGCAGGGTGGCCAGCTCGGCATCGGTTTCCACACCCTCGGCGACGATGTTCAGCCCCAGCTTGCTGCCCAGTGCGATGACCGTGGCCAGCGCGCTGTGCAGCGCCGGATCGCGTGCGCAGCCGCGGACCAGTGCCCGGTCGATCTTGACCTCGGTGAAGGGCGTGCTGACCAGATTGTGCACCGAACTGAGGCCTTGGCCGAAATCATCCTGGGCCAGTCCGAAGCCCTTCATGCGCAACCGGCAGGCCCCGGCGTAGTAATCGCTGACATGGTGGGTGGTGCTGCTCTCCATCAGTTCGAAGCACAGATCCGCGGGAATGCCGCCGTGCTTGAGGGTCAGCTCCAGCAGTTCGTCGGGCAGGCTGCTGCGCTCGAGCAGGTGGGGTGGCAGGTTGATCGACACCGGGATGCGGAAGCCCTGTTCGCGCCAGCGCGCCTGGGCCTGCACGCTGGCCTTGAGGATGTGGCGCAGCAGCGCCGGTTCCAGCCCATGCTGTTCGATCAGCGGCAGGAAGCGACCGGCCTGCAGCGTGCCGTGCTCGGGATGGCGCCAGCGCACCAGTGCTTCGGCGGCCACCACCAATCCTGAATCCAGCGACTTCTTCGGCTGGAACCACGCGGTGATCTGGCTGTCGCCGATCGCCTCGCACAGGCGCTCTCGGCTGGCCAGGATCGGAGCCTCCTCCGGTGCGGTCGGCGGGGGGGCCTCGGCGCTGGCGTGGTCAAGTTGCGCCAGCAGTTCGCCGACATCGGCCGGGGACACCGGCTTGGGCAGGATGCCGAGCACGGTGATCCCCAGCGATTCGGCCATCAACCGTGCCGATGCCATCATCCGTTGCGAGGCCGAGCTGACCAGCGCCAGCATCGGTCGGTGCTGCTGCGCGGCCAGCGCCTGGATGAACTGGATGCCATCCACGCCCGGCATCATCAGGTCGGTCACGACCAGGTCGTAGCGGCGCCAGTTGCACATCTCCACCGCATGCGCCGCATCGCCGCAGGTGTCGGTGGCGATGCCGGGCGCGGCATTGAACATGTTGGCCAGGAAGCCGCGCTGGAACGGCTGGTCTTCGAGGATCAGTACACGGTGGTTGCTCACGTCGGGGCTCCTGCGGTCAGTCCGCCCAGGGCATGGCGGAGGGTGCCGATGTCGATCGGTTTCACCAGGTAGTCGGTCATGCCACCGGCCAGGCAGCGCTCGCGTTCTTCGGGGGTGGCATTGGCGGTGGCGCCGATCACCGGCATCGCGTGGCCCTGCTGGCGCAGCCGCCGGGCCAGCGCGTGGCCGCCAAGGCCGGGCATGTTGATGTCGGTCAGCACCACGTCGAACACCTCGGCGGTGCAGCAGGCCAGCGCCTCGTGCCCGTCGCAGGCGGTGACCACGCTGCAGCCCAGGGTTTCCAGCTGCTCCTTGAGGATCAGGCGATTGATCGGATTGTCTTCGGCGATCAGCACGTGCAGGCCGAGCGCGGCACGCACGACCGGCGTCGTCGAAACCGCCGGTGCCCGGTTGCCATGCTGCAGGCGGAACACCGCATCGGCGATCGCGCGGATGCTGAGGGTAGTGACCGTCAGCTGATCCGGTCGCGCCGGATCGTCGCAGGACGGGTCGCCGGCGTCGGCGGTTGCGATCACCCGCGGACCGGTCCACGCGATCGGCACCGCATCGCGCGGATCGCTGTCGACCAGGATCGCGCCCGGCTCCGTCGGCACAGGCATGTCCGTGCTGTAACGGCGCGCGCTGGCACCCCAGCGCTGCAGCCATTGGCAGGCGCTGTCGGCAAGTTCGGCCAGGGCCGCGCGCACGTACACGGGTGGGTCGCACAGCAGGCGCGGGCCATCGGCGCCGGCGTCGCCCAATGCATCGGCATCCACGCCCAGCGGCAGGATCACGGTGAAGCTGCTGCCCAGGCCGGGCTCGCTGACCAGGCGCATGTCGCCGTTCATCAGCCGCACGAGGTGGTCGCTGATCGACAGCCCCAGGCCGGTGCCGTCCGAACGGCCTGGGCCGTCCGCCTGGCGGAACGGCTCGAACAGCCGCGCATGTTCGGCCGCGGCGATCCCGATCCCGGTGTCGGTGACCTGCCAGCTGACGGTGGCGGTGCCGCCCTCGCAGGCGATCAGTTTGACGCGCAGCACGACGCGGCCACTGTCGGTGAACTTGATCGCATTGCTGAGCAGGTTGCCCAGCACCTGGCGGATGCGGTCGGCGTCGCCGGTGAGCTGCGCAGGCAGGCGCGGATCGGTACAGACCACCATCTGCAGCTGCTTGCGGGCCGCAGCGGCCGCGTAGGCGCGCAGCGTGGTCTCGGCCAGGTCCAGCGGCGAGAACGCCGTGGTGGCCAAGGTGAGCTGGCCCGATTCGATCTTGGAGACATCCAGGATGTCGCTGATCAACTGCAGCAGCACCGACGAGGAGTGCCGGATGGTCTTCAGGTACTCGGCCTGGCGCGGATCCAGCGTCGTGTTGCCCAGCAGTTCGAGGGTGCCCAGCACGCCGTACAGCGGCGTGCGGATCTCATGGCTCATGGTAGCCACGAACGCGCTCTTGGCCTGGCTGGCCTCGTCGGCCACCTGCTTGGCCGCCGACAACGCCGCCTGGATCTGGCGGTGCCGGCTGATGTCGTTGAACACGCACAGCAGCACGTCGTCACCGTGGTAGCGCGTGGCCGCGTACAGCACCTGCAGCTGGCGTCCATCGGCGGTGGTGACGTCGACCGGGCGGCGGCTGCGCGCGGTGCATTGGGCAAGGTCGCCCGTGCGTCGCCACGCCCCGGTCCAGTCGCCGGTGCCGGTATCACTGCCCAACCAGTCCCGCGCGAGCTGGTTTTCCAGCATCACCCGGGCGTCGTGGCAGCGCAGCACGCACATGCCCACCGGCGCCATCTCGATCACCGTGCTGCCGAAATCGAAGCTCTCCAGCAATCGCAGGTGCTGGCGGTGTGCCGGCTGGATGAGCTGGCGGTCGATGCGTCGGATCAGCAACCGCAACGCCGCGATGGCGGCGAGGCATACCAGCAGCGACACCGCGATGTGTACGGCCATATCGCGCAGCAGCAGCGCCGCTGGAAGGTGGTAGACGAGCCGCCAGCCGTCCTGGCCGATGCTCTTCACCAGAGCCAGCCCCTTGGGTATCCCGTGCGCCCAGACGAAGGCGAAGGCATCTGCGTGCTGGCCGCGCAGCCATGTCGTGGGCGGCTCGGCCGAAGGGCTGGAGAGCACGGGCTGACCGCGCTGGTCGAGCAGCAGGAACTCACCGATGTCTTTGCCGGAGACCGTGTCCGCCACCGCGGCTGGATCAAGCGCCAGCACCAGCCAATGCGCCGGATCGGCGCCCTCTTCGGCTGCGCGGTACAGGTAGATCGAGGCCCCGGGGTGGTTCGCCGGCAGCCAGTACACGCCCGTGCCGGGCGCGGCGCGGCCGGCATGCGCACGCAGTACCGACGCGGTCAGCTCGGCCGGCGGGGGTGTTGCCGGCGTGTGCCGACCCTGCAGCCACTGGCGTGGCGCCTGCGGATCGCTGCTCACGTGCACCAGGCGCGCGCCGAAGTCGGCCAGGGTCTGCTCGGCGCGCGCGGACAGCAGCAGGCTGAGCTGCCGGCCGTCGCGGCCCGGCCCCAGCGGCAGTCGCTGTACCTCGCTGTCCTGGCCGTCGTCCGGCCGGGCCGGGGCGGCGGCGGGCAGCGGCGATTCCACCACCGAGTCCACCAGGTAGTTCAACAGGGCTTCGCGATGGTCGAAGTACAGCTGCGCCCGGTAGGCGGCAGCGTTCATGTCGCGGCGATGTACCGACACGTCCTCGCTGAGCTGCGCCAGCAGGTAGAACCCGGCCGTGCCCAGCAGGCAGAACAGCACGCACAGCGACAACCAGCGCAGCAGCACGTTGGCCGCTACGACCGGGGCGTCGAGGGTGGAACGTCGGGGCAGGAGACGATGCATGCGCGCATGCTAGGAAGCGTGGCCGCCCGCGCACATCAGCCGATCCCTAAAACCGGGCGTGYCGCGACCGCGTCACGGGCGCCGTTCAGCTGGATGAAAACGAACGGGCCCGCACAGTGGCGGGCCCGTCCAGTGCTCCGTGCAGGGCGCCGCTTACAGCGCGGTGCCGCCGAACTTGTGCGTGTACTGCAGGTTCACCGTACGGCCGACGGTGTCGAACCAGGACACGTCGTAGTACGGGTAGGGCGTGTAGGTCACGTCCTTGGGCGGCATCTTGTTGGCCACGTTGACCACCGTCAGCGACAGGCGCGAATGGTCGTCGAAGCGGTACTGCAGCGACACGTTGTAGCGGTAGGTGGCGCCGATCCACGGGCTGTCGCCGCTGTCCGGGTCGACGCTCTGGTCGTAGCTGTCGTAGGTCGGCAGCCGACCCAGGCGCGAGCCGTAGACCGTGGCCGACCAGGCGTCCTTCTCCCAGGTGATGCTGGCGCTGGTCTTGGTGCGCGGGATGTCGAAACCGCTGTTGACCGCGAACTGGTCTTCGACCACATCACCCTCGAACTGCTGGAAGTCGTGCGTCTTCACCCAGGTGTGGTTGCCGCTCAGGATGAAGTCGCCCAGCCCGGTGCTCAACCGGTAACGCAGGCCCACATCGATGCCACGCGTGGTTTCGCGCGCGATGTTGATCGGGTTGACGTGCACGCCGTAGAGGCGGCCGTCGCTGGTGCGGGTGACCCGGCCGATCGCATCCACGCAGGTCGGCGAATCGGCCTCGGCGTTGCCCAACCGGCATGCCGCTTCATCGCGCAGGATGGTGCCCACGTCCATGTCCTGCACCTGGTTGCGCATGTCGATGTCGAACCAGTCCACCGACAGGTCCAGGCCGATCGCCGGCGACCAGACCAGGCCGGCGCTCCAGGAGGTGCTGGTCTCCGGGTCGAGATTGCGGTTGCCCTCGCGGGTGCGGATCAGGTTTTCCTCGTAGTCCGAGCAGTCCTCGGCCTGGTCCAGCTGGCAGTTGTAGTAGTCGTTGTTGCTGGTCTCGTCATTGCCCGGGCCGGCGTATACGTAGTGCAGGTCCGGCGCGCGGAACGCGGTGCCGTAGGAGCCGCGCACCAGCAGGGTATCGATCGGGCGCCATTCGATGCCGCCACTCCAGGTCGCCTTGCCGATGCTGTTGCCCGAATAGCGGTACTGGTCGTAGCGACCGGCCACGCTCACGTTGAGGGTGTCGTGCAACGGCAGGCGCAGTTCGGCGGCCGTGGCCCAGCGATTGCGGCTGCCGTGTCCGTCCGAATCCTTCCAGCTGTAGTAGTAGTACCCGGTCGCCAGCGGATCGGGGTTGAGCGCGTAGGACTGGTTGCCGAACTCGGCGGTGGCGGCGAAACCGGCCTTGCCGCCCGGGAGTTCAAACAGCGCGCCGTTGGTCAGGGTCAGCGCGGCGGTGTCGGTGCGCGACTTCGGCGTATAGGTCGTCTTGGCGGCGATCGAATCGTATTCGCTGCGACTCAGCGGCCGGTACAGGCGCGCCGGGTCGGCGTTGAATACCGGGAACACGTTGTCATCCTCGTCGGTGTACTCGCCCAGCTGCTCGCCCAGGAACAGCGTGTTGGCCTTGGCGGCGATGATCTGCGGCCAGCGGATCGAAGACTGGTACTGCGAGTGGCTCAGCGAGGCCTCGTAATCCCAGTTCGCGTCCAGGCTGCCCTTGAAGCCGGTGGTGACACTGAAGGTCTTCTGGGTGCTGCGGATCATGCCGTTGCGCAGCCCGCCCATTTCCTCCGGCGAGAACTGACGCTGCCAGAACTCGACCTGGTCGGTGGCCTGGTTGTAGAAGTAGCCGTCCTCGTTGCCGTCGGCAGCCATCCGGCCCCACTGGGTCACATCGCGCATCAGTGCGATGTCGTGGTAGCCCATCTGCACGTCGGCAAACCAACTGGCCCCGTTGTCGAAGGCGTAGTTGAGCGAGGCATAGCCGTTGACGCCACGGCGCTTGCTCAGGATGGTGCCGTAGCCGATGGACGTGTCGCTGCCGCAGTAGAAGCCGTAGCGCGCGCGCTCGGCGTACCGGGTGCTGCCACGGTTCTGCCCGGCCAGCGCATCGCAGGTGGCCTGGCCCGGGTCCAGGTAATCATCGTTGTAGTCGGTGCGCAGGTAGGCACGGCGCGCGGCACGCGCACTCTCGGTCGGCGCATCCTGGGTGGCGTCCTGCTGGCTGCGCTGATAGGCCCACAGCGGCGTCTGCGACTGCAGCTCAAGGCTGTACACCGCGCTGAAGCGACCGGCATCGAAACCGCTGGCCAGGCTGATGTCGAACGACTCGCCACCGCCTTCGGTGGTGGTGCCCATGCGCATGTCCACGGTCGTGCCATCCACGCGCTTCTTCAGGATGAAGTTGACCACCCCGGCGATGGCGTCCGAACCGTAGATCGCCGAGGCGCTGCCGGTCAGCACTTCGATCCGCTCGATCATCCCGATCGGGATGTTGGAGACGTCGGTGAAGTTGCTGCGGCCCTGGAACGGCATCGGGAAGTCGGCGATGCGGCGGCCGTTGACCAGCACCAGGGTATGGTTCGGGCCCAGCCCGCGCAGGTCGACCTGCTGCGCGCCGGGCGAGAAGTCGGCGCCGCTGGAGGACTGCTGGCTCTGGGTCTCACCCCCGTTCTGGGTCATCGAGCGCAGCACATCGGGCACGCTGGTGAAGCCGCTGGCCTGGATCTGCTCGGCGGTGATCACCGTCACCGGTGCCGGGCCCTCCACCTGCGCACGCGGAATGCGCGACCCGGTGACCTGCACCGTGTCCAGTTGCTGCACCCCGGGGGCGGAAGTCTGGGCACCCGCGGTCGCGGCCACACCCATCAACGCCAGCTGGATCGACCACGCCATCGCCTGTTTACGCATGAGAATTCTCGAGAAGAAAGTGTCGGCCTCGAGGGAGGCCTGTCCCCCATTCACATTTCGCGAATGGACGGCGCGCATTTAACGCCTTTTTTACGGGGTTGACCACTGCCATGTTCTCTGGCACACAGTGGAAGCGTTTACACCCTCGATGTGTTCAGGGAGATCAGCGTGCACAAGGCTCTCCGCCCCCTCGCGCCCCTGCTCTGGCTGCTGTCGGTCGGCCTGGCTGCGCCGGTCCATGCCCAATCGCTGCAGGACCCCGGTTATCGCTACTACGAGGTCGGGGACCTGGACGCGTCGCCGGCCGCGCATACCGAACCGGCGATGATGCTGATGGGAGGCGGGGAGTGGGTGCCCGAGGCGTTCCAGTGGTGGCTGCAGCGGGCCGGGCACGGCCGCGTCGTGATCCTGCGCGCCTCCGGCGCCGATGACCTGCAGGAGCGCCTGTACCGCGGCATCGGAGGGGCCGCCTCGGTGCAGACCCTGGTGTTCGACAGCCGCCGCGCCGCCGATGACCCGGCCGTGCTGCGGGTGGTGGCCGCGGCGGATGCGATCTTCATCGCCGGCGGCGACCAGTCCCGCTACATCCGCTTCTGGAAAGGCACCGCACTCAATGCCGCGCTCAACGCGCATGTCCGTGCCGGGCGCCCCATCGCCGGCACCAGTGCCGGGTTGGCCATCCTTGGCGGGTACAGCTACGGCGCCCTGGACGGCGGCAGCGTCACCTCCGAACGCGCGCTGCGCGACCCGATGGGCAGTGCGGTCACCCTGGACAACGACTTCCTGACCTTGCCGTACCTGTCCAACGTGGTCACCGACACCCATTTCGGCAAGCGTGACCGGCTCGGCCGGTTGATTGTCTTCGTTGCCCGGGCGGCTCTGCAGGCCGGGCGTGATGACATGGTGGGCATCGGCGTGGACGAGGACACCGCGCTGTGCGTGGAGGCCGATGGGCGAGGGCGCGTGCTCAGCAATGACGACGGCTACGCCTGGCTGGTGATGCCCCGGCATACCGCCGAGCGCCTGCGCGATGGTGAACCGCTGGATTTCCACGCGATCCCGGTCACCGGCGTGGGCAGCGGCAGCCTGCTGCATCTGGATGGATTCGGCGTGGACGATGCGGCCTTCCGCATGACCGCCGACATCCGCGACGGCCACCTGCAGCTGCGGTAGCGCGCACCCGTTGGCCGCAGCGATACCCGGATCACGCGCAAGGTCCAGCTGGGCAGGGCACAGGCCTACCCGCGCCGCGCATCTGCGGCCATGATGGACCTTCCCAACCTGCCGGTGCCGCCGATGTCCCGTCCAACCGCGTTGCTGTTGTCGCTGTGCCTGTCGATGCCGCTGGCGGCTACCGCCGCCAGCCCGGTGCTGGTCCTTCATGGCGGTGCCGGCGTGGAGCGCAAGGATCTGTCGCCGGCCGAGGAAAAAGCCGCGCGCGCCGCCCTCCAGCAGGCACTGTTGAAAGGCCATGCCGTGCTGGCTGCGGGCAAGCCGGCACTGGACGCGGTCACCGCAGCCATCACCGTGCTCGAGGACGATCCCACCTTCAATGCGGGCAAGGGCGCGGTGTTCACCCACGATGGCCGCAACGAACTGGATGCGTCGCTGATGGATGGCGCCACGCTCAAGGCCGGTGCGGTGGCTGGGGTGCAGCGGGTGCGCAACCCGATCCTGCTGGCCGAGGCGGTAATGCAGCATTCCCCGCACGTGATGATGGTCGGGCAGGGCGCCGAAGCGTTCGCCGCCACCCAGGGCATCACGCTGGTCGATCCGTCCTACTTCCGCACCGGGAAGCGCTGGCAGCAACTGCAGAAAGCGCTCAAGGAACAGGCCAGCGGCCAGGCCCATGCCGATCTGGAGACCGCGCGCCACTTCGGCACCGTCGGTGCGATCGCGCTCGATGCGCAGGGACACCTGGCCGCCGGCACCTCCACCGGCGGCATGACCAACAAGCGCTTTGGCCGCGTCGGCGACTCGCCGATCATCGGCGCCGGCACCTATGCCAACGACATGTGCGCGGTGTCGGGCACCGGCTGGGGCGAGTACTACATCCGCACCGCCGCCGCCTACGACATCTGCGCACGCATGCAGTACCTCAAGCAGAGCCCGGCCGAGGCCGGACGCGCGGTGATCAACGCGCGCATCCCCGCGCTGGGCGGCGACGGTGGGGCGATCGTGTTGTCCGCCGACGGTCGCGTGGCCACGCCGTTCAACACCCAGGGCATGTACCGCGGCTGGATCGGGGCCGACGGCGTGCCGCACGTGGCCATCTTTGCCGACGAAGCGCTGCCGCTTCCCGCGCAATAGCCCGTCGTTGCGGCGGAATTTGCGATTGCTGTGAAAAAGTTGAAAAAGAGTGTTGACAGAACCAGTCTTCACCCCCAAAATTCACGGCTCTTCCACCCCACACCGAAAACGCTTCGGCGCCACGGGACAGGGTGGTAAGGAGGGATACCCAAGCGGCCAACGGGGGCAGACTGTAAATCTGCTGGCTTACGCCTTCGGTGGTTCGAATCCACCTCCCTCCACCAGTTTCATGTTGTGGCAAGAGCTTCCGATGCGGGAGTAGTTCAATGGTAGAACCTCAGCCTTCCAAGCTGATGGTGCGGGTTCGATCCCCGTCTCCCGCTCCATTGAATGAATTTGAATATATTCAAATTCGTGCCATAATACAAAACTCGCTCACGTAGCTCAGTCGGTAGAGCACCTCCTTGGTAAGGAGGAGGTCGAAGGTTCGATTCCTTTCGTGAGCACCATCTAAGTGCTACCAATTCAGACGATTTCGAGATAAGCAGCCATGGCCAAGGGTAAGTTCGAGCGCACCAAGCCGCACGTCAACGTCGGCACCATCGGTCACGTCGACCACGGCAAGACCACGCTGACCGCCGCACTGACCAAGATCGGTGCTGAGCGCTTCGGTGGCGAGTTCAAGGATTACTCCGCGATCGACGCCGCGCCGGAAGAAAAGGCGCGTGGCATCACGATCTCGACCGCGCACGTCGAATACGAATCCACCGAGCGTCATTACGCCCACGTGGATTGCCCGGGCCATGCTGACTACGTCAAGAACATGATCACCGGTGCTGCCCAGATGGACGGCGCGATCCTGGTCTGCTCGGCCGCTGACGGCCCGATGCCGCAGACCCGCGAGCACATCCTGCTGTCGCGTCAGGTCGGCGTGCCGTACATCGTCGTGTTCCTGAACAAGGCCGACATGGTGGACGACGCCGAGCTGCTGGAACTGGTCGAAATGGAAGTCCGCGAGCTGCTGAGCAAGTACGACTTCCCGGGCGACGACACCCCGATCATCGCGGGCTCGGCCCGTCTGGCGCTGGAAGGCGACCAGAGCGACATCGGCGTGCCGTCGGTGATCAAGCTGGTCGAGGCGCTGGACACCTGGATCCCGCTGCCGGAGCGTGACGTCGACAAGGCATTCCTGATGCCGGTCGAAGACGTGTTCTCGATCTCGGGCCGCGGCACCGTGGTGACCGGTCGTATCGAGCGCGGCGTGATCAAGGTCGGCGAAGAAATCGAAATCGTCGGTATCCGCGACACCGTCAAGACCACCGTGACCGGCGTGGAAATGTTCCGCAAGCTGCTCGACCAGGGTCAGGCAGGCGACAACGCCGGTCTGCTGCTGCGCGGCACCAAGCGTGACGACGTCGAGCGTGGYCAGGTCCTCTGCAAGCCGGGTTCGATCAAGCCGCACACCCAGTTCGACGCCGAAGTCTACGTCCTGTCCAAGGATGAAGGCGGCCGCCACACCCCGTTCTTCAAGGGCTACCGTCCGCAGTTCTACTTCCGTACCACCGACATCACCGGTGCGGTCGAGCTGCCGGAAGGCGTGGAAATGGTCATGCCGGGCGACAACGTGAAGATGGTTGTCACCCTGATCAACCCGGTCGCCATGGATGAAGGCCTGCGCTTCGCGATTCGTGAAGGCGGTCGTACCGTCGGCGCCGGCGTGGTCTCCAAGATCCTCAAGTAATCTGCTAGAATCTTCGCCCCGATGTTGCCTGGGTAGGGCATCGGGGCGGAACCAAACGGGAAAAGAGGCGCAGGAAGCTCCTCGTGTTCCCCAGACCAGGAAGGGTCGCGCCATTCAGGCAGTGTCAACAGGTCCCCTGTTGACCGCCACGTTGTATGCGCGCTATACTTTTTGTCTGGGCAGATCGGGAGACCGGTCTGCCTCGATTTTTGAGGTCTACGGAAAGATCTTGTCGCCGCACGGGAATGTGCGGCGTCTGCATTCAGGATATTCATGGGACAAGGCAACCCAGAGGCCTTGTCCGTCGCTCTTTTAACGAAGGAACCCACCGTCATGGCGGACCAAAAGATCCGGATTCGGCTGAAGGCGTTCGATCATCGTTTGATCGACCGTTCGGCCAGCGAGATCGTAGAAACGGCAAAGCGGACCGGCGCGCAAGTGCGTGGCCCGATCCCGCTGCCGACCAAGATCGAGCGTTACACCATTCTCGTTTCCCCGCACGTCGACAAAGACGCGCGTGACCAGTACGAGACCCGCACGCATAAGCGCGTGCTCGATATCGTTGACCCGAACGACAAGACCGTGGACGCGCTGATGAAGCTCGAACTGGCTGCCGGCGTCGACGTTCAGATCAAGCTGACCTGAGGACTACGACCATGACGAAGAAATATTCGTTGGGCTTCGTGGGCCGCAAGGCTGGCATGAGCCGCGT
Source organism: Stenotrophomonas sp. P5_A9 (assembly GCF_056400525.1). Taxonomy (NCBI): domain Bacteria; kingdom Pseudomonadati; phylum Pseudomonadota; class Gammaproteobacteria; order Lysobacterales; family Lysobacteraceae; genus Stenotrophomonas; species Stenotrophomonas sp. P5_A9. Next base: position 31,377 of record NZ_JBFULC010000009.1, on the reverse strand, counting down.
GTTCACCGAAGATGGCCAGGCCATCCCGGTAACCCTGATTGAAGCCACCCCGAACCGCATCGCGCAGATCAAGACCGTCGAAGCTGACGGCTACAGCGCCGTGCAGGTGACCGTCGGCGCGCGTCGCGCTGCCCTGGTCAACAAGCCCGAATCCGGTCACTTCGCCAAGGCGAAGGTCGAAGCCGGTCGTGGCCTGTGGGAATTCCGCGTTGAAGACGCGCAGCTCGGCGATTTCGCCGTCGGCGGCGAAGTCAAGGCGGACATCTTTGAAGTTGGCCAGAAGGTCGACGTCCAGGGTGTCACCAAGGGTAAGGGCTTCCAGGGCACCATCAAGCGCTACAACTTCCGTATGGGCGATGCAACCCACGGTAACTCGCTGTCGCATCGCGCGCCGGGTTCCTTGGGCCAGCGCCAGACCCCGGGTCGTGTTTTCCCGGGTAAGAAGATGTCCGGCCACATGGGTTCGGTGCAGCAGAGCACCCAGAACCTTGAAGTGGTGAAGGTCGATGTCGAACGTGGTCTGATCGCAATCCGTGGTGCCGTTCCGGGCGCAGCGGGTGGTGACGTGATCGTTCGTCCGGCTAGCAAGGCATAAGGAGAGATGACGATGGAACTCGTTATCACGGGTAGCAACAACAAGGTCTCGGTCTCCGATGCCGTGTTCGGTCGCGATTTCAGCGAAGATCTGGTTCACCAGGTCGTCGTTGCTTACCGCAACGCCGGTCGCGCCGGCACCAAGGCGCAGAAGACTCGCTCTGAAGTGGCTGGTACCACCAAGAAGTCGAAGAAGCAGAAGGGCGGCGGCGCGCGTCATGGCGCACTGACGGCTCCGATCTTCGTCGGCGGTGGTGTCACCTTCGCGGCCAAGCCGCGCAGCTTCGAGCAGAAGGTCAATCGCAAGCAGTACCGTGCAGCCATGTGCGCGATCCTGTCCGAGCTGAACCGTCAGGGCCGTTTGACGATCGTGGAGTCCTTCGATGTCGAAGCGACCAACACCAAGTCGTTGATCGCCAAGCTGGCCGGCCTGGAAGTGGGCAAGCGCCCGCTGATCGTCACCGAAGATGCCTCCGAGCACCTGTACCTGTCGGCGCGCAACATTCCCTACGTGGAAGTGCGTGACGTCCAGGGTCTGGACCCGGTGTCGCTGGTCGGTGCCGACACGGTCGTCATCACCGCTGACGCGGTCAAGAAGGTCGAGGAGTGGCTGGCATGAGCGCCAACGAGAAAGTCTTCAGCGTGCTGCGTGCTCCGCGAGTCTCCGAAAAGACCGCGCGCCTGCAGGAACATTCCAACCAGTATGTCTTTGAAGTGTCGAACGAAGCGACCAAGGCCGATGTAAAGGCCGCGGTAGAGCAGTTGTTCGCCGTCAAGGTCGAGTCGGTCAACGTGCTGAACGTGAAGGGCAAGAACAAGTCCTTCCGTAACCGCACCGGCCGTCGCGGCGATTGGCGCAAGGCATACGTGCGTCTCGCCGATGGCCAGTCCATCGATGTAACGGCCAAGGCCTGAGGTCCATCCCATGCCATTGATGAAATTCAAGCCCACTTCCCCCGGCCGCCGTTCGGCCGTGCGCGTGGTTACGCCCGATCTGCACAAGGGCGCACCGCACGCAGCGTTGCTGGAGCCGCAGAGTAAGTCCGGTGGTCGTAACCACCACGGCCGCATCACCACCCGTCACGTTGGTGGTGGTCACAAGCAGCACTACCGCGTCATCGACTTCAAGCGCAACAAGGAAGGCATTCCGGCGCGCGTGGAACGCATCGAATACGATCCGAACCGCACCGCCCATATCGCCCTGCTGTGCTACGTCGACGGCGAGCGCCGCTACATCATCGCACCGAAGGGCCTGAAGGCCGGTGACCAGGTGATCGCGGGCTCGGACGCGCCGATCAAGGCGGGCAACACCCTGCCGCTGCGCAACATCCCGGTCGGTACCACTGTCCACGGCATCGAACTGAAGCCGGGCAAGGGTGCCCAGATCGCCCGTGCCGCCGGCGCCGCCGTGCAGCTCGTCGCTCGTGAAGGCATCTACGCCACCCTGCGCCTGCGCTCGGGTGAAATGCGCAAGGTGCCGGTCGAGTGCCGCGCCACCATCGGTGAAGTCGGTAACGACGAACACAACCTGGAAAAGCTGGGCAAGGCTGGCGCCAAGCGCTGGCGCGGTGTTCGCCCGACCGTTCGTGGTGCTGCCATGAACCCGGTTGACCATCCGCACGGTGGTGGTGAGGCGAAGGCCGGCCAGGGTAATCCGCATCCGGTCACCCCGTGGGGTGTTCCGACCAAGGGTTACAAGACGCGCAAGAACAAGCGCACCCAGCAATTCATCGTCCGCGATCGTAGGGGCTAATCGACCATGGCACGTTCACTCAAGAAGGGCCCGTTCGTCGATCACCACCTCGTCAAGAAGGTGGAGGCCGCTGCGGGTAGCAAGAAGCCGATCAAGACCTGGTCGCGCCGTTCGATGATCCTGCCGGAAATGGTAGGCATCACCATCGCCGTTCATAACGGCAAGAACCACGTCCCGGTGCTCGTCAACGAGAACATGGTCGGCCACAAGCTCGGCGAATTTGCCATCACCCGGACCTTCAAGGGTCACGGTGGTGACAAGAAGTCGGGCAAGTAAGGAGAGATGACAATGGAAGCGAAAGCAATCCTGCGCTCCGCGCGCATCTCTGCGCAGAAAGCCCGCCTGGTCGCAGACCAGGTGCGTGGCCTGCCGGCCGAGCGTGCGGTCAACCTGCTGAAGTTTTCGGATAAGAAGGCTGCCCACCTGATCAAGAAGGTGGTGGAGTCGGCTATCGCAAATGCCGAAAACAACCAGGGCGCCGACGTCGACGAGCTGAAGGTTCAGACCATCATGGTAGATGAAGGTCCGACCCTGAAGCGTTTCATGGCGCGGGCGAAAGGCCGCGGCACCCGCATCCTCAAGCGCACCAGCCACATCACTGTGGTTGTGGGCGCCGGCAAGTAAGCGGAAAGGAAAACACCATGGGTCATAAAGTTCATCCGATTGGTATCCGCCTCGGCATTTCCAAGGACTGGAACTCCAAGTGGTACGCCAACAAGGCCGAGTTTGCTGGTTATCTGGCAGCCGACCTGAAGGTGCGGGAAATGCTGCGCAAGAAGCTTGCGCAGGCCGGCATCAGCAAGATCCTTATCGAGCGTCCGGCAAAGACCGCTCGCGTGACGATCCACACCGCCCGTCCGGGCGTGGTGATCGGCAAGCGCGGTGAGGACATCGAAAAGCTGCGCAAGGAAGTGAGCGAGATGATGGGCGTCCCGGCGCACATCAACGTCACCGAAGTGCGCAAGCCCGAGCTGGACGCGCAGCTGGTTGCCGAGTCGATCGCGCAGCAGCTGGAGCGTCGCATCATGTTCCGCCGTGCAATGAAGCGCTCGGTCGGCAACGCGATGCGCCTCGGTGCCCTGGGCATCAAGGTCAACGTCGGTGGCCGCTTGAACGGTGCAGAAATCGCCCGTTCGGAGTGGTACCGCGAAGGCCGCGTGCCGCTGCACACGCTGCGTGCCGACATCGACTATGGCTTCGCTGAAGCCAAGACGACCTACGGCATCATCGGCATCAAGGTCTGGATCTACAAGGGCGAGGTTTTCGATTTCTCCCAGGTTGGCCAGGAAAAGCAGGACGATTCCCCGCGCAACGATCGTAACGATCGCGGCGACCGTGGTGACCGTCAGCGCCCGGCCCGTGAAGCGAGGTAACGACAATGTTGCAACCCAAGCGAACCAAGTACCGCAAGGTACACAAGGGCCGTAACGATGGCCTGAGCTGGAGCGCCAATGCTGTCAGCTTCGGCGAGTACGGCCTGAAGGCAACCGCCCACGGTCAGCTGACCGCGCGTCAGATCGAAGCGGCCCGCCGCTCGATCAGCCGCTACGTCAAGCGCGGTGGCAAGATGTGGATCCGAGTGTTCCCCGACAAGCCGATCACCAAGAAGCCCATCGAAGTCCGAATGGGTTCTGGTAAGGGCAACGTGGAATACTGGGTCGCCCAGATCCAGCCCGGCCGCATGATCTATGAAATTGAAGGTGTGGGTGAAGACGTGGCTCGCGAGGCGTTCCGCCTGGCGGCCGCCAAGCTCTCCGTGACCACCACCTTCGTGACCCGGACGGTGATGTAATGGATATCAAACAACTTCGCGAAAAGTCGGCTGACGATCTGAAGGCCCACCTGACCGATCTGCGTAAGGAGCAGTTCTCGCTCCGCATGCAGCAGGTTACCGGCCAGCTGCCGAAGACTCACGAAACCCGCCGGGTCCGCCGCGAGATTGCTCGCGTCAAGACCCTGCTCGGCAGCACCAAGTAAGGATGGCCGCGATGAGCGACAATACTGAAAACAAGACGCTGCGCACGGTCGAAGGCCGTGTCGTCAGCAACAAGATGGACAAGACGGTCACCGTGTTGGTGGAACGCCTGGTCAAGCACGCCCTGTACGGCAAGTACATCAAGCGTTCGACCAAGCTCCACGCACACGACGCCGACAACGCCTGCAACGAAGGCGATGTCGTCCGCGTGACCGAAATTGCTCCGATGTCCAAGACCAAGAACTGGCGCGTGGTGGAAGTCATCACGCGTGCGGCTGAATAAGGAGATCTGAATCATGATCCAGATGCAGAGCTACCTCGAGGTCGCGGACAATTCCGGTGCCAAGGAAGTGATGTGCATCAAGGTGCTGGGCGGCTCCAAGCGTCGCTACGCCCACATCGGTGACATCATCAAGGTAACCGTGAAGGATGCAATTCCGCGTGGCAAGGTCAAGAAGGGTGAAGTGTTCGACGCCGTCGTGGTGCGTACCCGCAAGGGTGTGCGTCGCGCCGACGGTTCGCTGATCCGTTTCGACGCCAACGCTGCGGTCCTGCTCAACAACAAGCAAGAGCCGATCGGCACCCGCATCTTCGGACCGGTGACTCGTGAACTTCGTACCGAGAAGTTCATGAAGATCGTCTCGCTCGCTCCCGAAGTGCTGTGAGCGACAGGAGATAATCATGGCTAACCGTATCAAGAAGGGCGACCAGGTCGTCGTCAACACCGGCAAGGACAAGGGCAAGCAGGGCGAAATCGTCCGCGTCGACGGCGATCGTGTGATCGTCGCCAACGTGAACATCGTCAAGCGCCACACCAAGCCGAACCCGCAGGCAGGCGTTGCCGGCGGCGTGGTCGAGCGTGAAGCGTCGATCCATATCTCCAACGTGAATGTGCTGAACCCGGCTTCGGGCAAAGGCGAACGCGTTGGTTTCAAAGTGCTGGAGGATGGACGCAAACTGCGTGTGTTCCGCTCCAGCGGTGAGGCGCTCGACGCCTGAGGATGCGCTGATGAATACCCGTCTCGAAAAGTTCTACAAGGAAGAAGTGGTGCCGGCGCTGATGAAGCAGTTCGGCTACACCAATCCGATGCAGGTTCCGAAGCTGGTCAAGGTCACCCTGAACATGGGTGTCGGTGAAGCAGCCACGAACAAGAAGATCCTGGAAAACGCCGTCGCCGACATGGCCAAGGTCTCCGGTCAGAAGCCGATCGTGACCAAGTCCCGCGTCTCGGTGGCCTCGTTCAAGATCCGCGATGGTTGGCCGATCGGCTGCAAGACCACGCTGCGTCGTGAAAAGATGTATGAGTTCATGGATCGCCTGATCAACATCTCGCTGCCGCGCGTGCGCGACTTCCGTGGTGTCTCGGGTCGTTCCTTCGACGGTCGTGGCAACTTCAACATGGGTGTGAAGGAACAGATCATCTTCCCGGAAATCGACTTCGACGCTGTCGACGCGATCCGCGGCATGGATATCGCCATCACCACCACCGCCAAGACCGATGCGGAAGCGAAGGCGCTGCTTGCAGCGTTCAAGTTCCCGTTCCGTAACTGATACGTCGAGGAATCCGATATGGCAAAGACCTCCATGGTCAACCGCGATCTGAAGCGCGCCAAGCTGGCCGTCAAGTTCGCTGGTAAGCGTGAAGAGCTGAAGAAGATCATCTCCAGCACGACCGCTTCGTACGACGAAAAGGCCGACGCTGTCGTCAAGTTGCAGAAGCTGCCGCGCGATTCGTCGCCGAGCCGCCACCGCAACCGTTGCGAACTGTCCGGCCGCCCGCGTGGCGTCTACAGCAAGTTCGGCCTCGGCCGCAACAAGCTGCGCGAAGCCACCATGCGTGGCGACGTGCCGGGCCTGCGCAAGGCCAGCTGGTAAGGGATTCGTCCCGGAACCTGCCTCGCATCCCCCTGGGTGCGGGGCAGGGGGACCGACCGGTTGTTCAGGTTTGTTCCCAATTGAAGAGTCCGACGCAAGTCGGGCTCTTTTTGCCGTATACTCCCGCGTCTTGCCTGCTCGCAAGACGTGAGCAGCGCGTGAAGGGTACTGGCCCATCCCAGGAACACAGCAAGATTTTCGCGAAAGCGGATATCGGTGCACTCAAAGGTATCGACTATGAGCATGACTGATCCCATCGCCGACCTGCTGGTACGCATCAAGAATGCGGCCGCGGTTGGTAAGCAGACGGTGAAAGCACCGTCGTCCAACATCAAGGTTGCCATCGCAGAAGTGTTGAAGTCCGAGGGCTACATCACCGACCTGCGCGTGACCAAGATCGAAAACAACAAGGCCGAGCTTGAAATCGTCCTGAAGTACTTCGAGGGCAAGCCGGTCATCGAGACCCTGAAGCGCTTCTCGCGTTCGGGTCTGCGCCAGTACCGTGGCAAGTCCGAACTGCCGAAGGTCCTCAACGGCCTGGGCATCGCCATCATCTCCACCTCCAAGGGCATCATGACTGATGCGCAGGCGCGCCAGTTGGGCGTCGGCGGYGAAGTCCTGTGCTTCGTGGCCTAAGGCGAGAAGGAACCAACTATGTCCCGCGTAGCCAAGAAGCCGGTCAACCTGCCCAAGGGCGTTGAACTGAACATCCAGCCGGAATCCGTCAGCGTGAAGGGCCCGAAGGGCACCCTGTCGCTGCCCAAGGTTGCTGGCGTTGAAATCACCATCGAAAACGGCGTTGCCAACCTGGCCGCCAACGATCCGAGCCTGCTTGCCCTCACCGGCACCGTGCGCGCGATCCTGGCCAACATGGTCCACGGCGTCACCGAAGGCTTCGAGCGCAAGCTCGAGCTGGTCGGCGTCGGTTACCGTGCCGCCATGCAGGGCAAGGATCTGAACCTGTCGCTCGGGTTCTCGCATCCGGTCCTGTTCGTGGCGCCGGAAGGCATCACCATCTCGACCCCGACCCAGACCGAAGTGCTGGTCCAGGGCACCGACAAGCAGCGCGTCGGTGAAGTGGCTGCCAAGATCCGTGGCTTCCGTCCGCCGGAGCCCTACAAGGGCAAGGGTGTGAAGTACGCCGGCGAAGTCATCATTCGTAAGGAAGCCAAGAAGGCCTAATCAGGCGCGGGAACTTCCACGGGAGCCTGGCCGTCACCGGCCGGGTTTCTCAACGCAAAAGCCCGCTTCACTTCAGCTTTCAAGGAACTCAAATCATGAGCATCAACAAGAACATCGCCCGCCTGCGTCGCGCCAAGTCGACCCGTGCACACATCCGCGTTCTCGGCGTGCCGCGTCTGTCGGTGCTGCGCACCGGTCAGCACCTGTACGCCCAGGTCTTCACCGCCGATGGCTCCAAGGTGCTGGCTGCTGCCAACACCACCCAGGCCGACGTCAAGGAAGGCCTGAAGAACGGCAAGAACAGCGACGCCGCCACCAAGGTCGGCAAGCTGGTCGCCGAGCGCGCCAAGGCTGCGGGCATCGAGAAGGTCGCTTTCGACCGCTCGGGCTACCGCTACCACGGTCGCATCAAGGCACTGGCCGACGCAGCCCGCGAAGGCGGCCTGCAGTTCTAAGGGATTCGGGGGCAGGGGTTTCTCCTGCTCCCACCTGCCTGCCGGCGCGGGTTGCGCCGGACGACGTCCTTCTTCTGCAAGGGCGATCGGTTCACCGCACCACTTCACAGCTATAAGCGGCCCTGAGCCGTACATACCCAACCAATCAAGGAATCAACATGGCAGAAGAACGTCAGCAGCGGGGTCGCGATCGCGACCGTAACCGCGAAGAGAAAGTCGACGACGGCATGATCGAGAAGCTGGTCGCGGTCAACCGCGTCAGCAAGACCGTCAAGGGCGGTCGCCAGTTCACCTTCACCGCACTGACCGTGGTCGGTGACGGCGCAGGCAAGGTCGGTTTCGGTTACGGCAAGGCGCGTGAAGTGCCGGTCGCCATCCAGAAGTCGATGGAGCAGGCGCGCAAGAACCTGGCCGACGTCGATCTGAACAACGGCACCCTGTGGCACCCGGTGAAGTCCGGCCACGGCGCAGCCCGCGTGTTCATGATGCCGGCCTCCGAAGGTACCGGTGTCATCGCCGGTGGTGCCATGCGCGCCGTGCTGGAAGCCGTTGGCGTCAAGAACGTGCTGGCCAAGGCCGTCGGTTCGCGCAACCCGATCAACCTGGTTCGCGCCACGTTGAAGGGCCTGGGCGAAATGCAGTCGCCGGCTCGCATTGCAGCCAAGCGCGGCAAGAAGGTAGAGGATCTCAACCATGGCTAATGAAACCGTCAAGACCGTCAAGGTCCGCCTGGTGCGCGGCCTCCGTGGTGCCCAGTCGCGTCACCGCCTGTCGGTGCGTGCCCTGGGTCTGAGCAAGCTCAACGATGTCCGTGAACTGAAGGACAGCCCGCAGGTTCGCGGTCTGATCAACAAGGTCCACTACCTCGTCAAGGTTGAGGAATAATCCAATGACCATGCATCTGAATGAACTGAGCCCGGCACCGGGCGCTCGCAAAGAGCGTACCCGCGTCGGTCGTGGTATCGGCTCCGGCCTGGGCAAGACCTGCGGCCGCGGCCACAAGGGTTCGTTTGCCCGTAAGGGTGGCGGCAAGATCAAGGCAGGCTTCGAAGGCGGCCAGACCCCCATGCAGCGTCGTCTGCCGAAGGTCGGTTTCCGTTCCAAGATCGCCAAGGACACCGCTGAAGTGCTGTCCTACCAGCTGGAACGCCTGGAAGCGGGCGAGATCGACTTCGCCGCGCTGCGCGCTGCCAAGCTGGTCCCGAGCACCGCGAAGCGTGCCAAGATCGTCATGAAGGGCGACCTGACCAAGGCGTTCACCCTGAAGGGCGTCGCTGCAACGGCCAGTGCCAAGGCCGCGATCGAAGCTGCCGGCGGCAGCGTACAGGAGTAAGACATGGCGCAAGCTGGCATTGGTAACCTCGGCGGCGGGCTCGGCAAGTTCACGGAACTTCGTCAGCGTCTGCTGTTCGTCATCGGGGCGTTGATCGTCTATCGCATCGGCTGTTATGTGCCGGTGCCGGGCGTGAATCCCGATGCCATGCTTGCGCTCATGCAGGCGCAGGGCGGCGGCATCGTGGACATGTTCAACATGTTCTCGGGCGGCGCCCTGCACCGTTTCAGCATTTTCGCGCTGAACGTGATGCCGTACATTTCGGCGTCCATCGTGATGCAGCTGGCGGTCCATATCTTCCCGGCATTGAAGGCAATGCAGAAGGAAGGTGAATCAGGCCGTCGCAAGATCACCCAATATTCCCGCATCGGCGCCGTGTTGCTGGCCGTGGTGCAGGGCGGCAGCATTGCGCTGGCGCTGCAGAACCAGCTGTCGCCGAGCGGCGCGCCGGTCGTGTACGCCCCGGGCATGGGCTTTGTGCTCACCGCCATCGTCGCGCTGACCGCCGGTACGATCTTCCTGATGTGGGTTGGCGAGCAGGTCACCGAGCGTGGCATCGGCAACGGCGTCTCGCTGATCATCTTCGCCGGCATCGTCGCCGGCCTGCCGGGCGCGGTCATCCACACCGTGGAAGCCTACCGCGACGGCAACATGAGCTTCATTTCGTTGCTGCTGATCGTGCTGGTGGTGCTGGCCTTCACCTACTTCGTGGTGTTCGTCGAGCGTGGCCAGCGTCGGATCACGGTGAACTACGCGCGCCGCCAGGGCGGTCGCAATGCGTACATGAACCAGACCTCGTTCCTGCCGCTGAAGCTGAACATGGCGGGCGTGATCCCGGCCATCTTCGCCTCGAGCATCCTGGCGTTCCCGACGACCCTGGCCATGTGGTCCGGCCAGGCCAGTTCGGCCACGTGGCTGCAGAAGGTTGCCAATGCGCTGGGTCCGGGCGAGCCGCTGCACATGATCGTGTTCGCTGCGCTGATCACCGGTTTCGCGTTCTTCTATACCGCGCTGGTGTTCAACTCGCAGGAAACCGCCGACAACCTGAAGAAGTCGGGCGCGCTGATTCCGGGCATTCGTCCGGGCAAGGCCACCGCCGATTACATCGACGGTGTGCTGACCCGCCTGACCGCGGCCGGCTCGCTGTACCTGGTGATCGTCTGCCTGCTGCCGGAAATCATGCGCACCCAGCTGGGCGCCTCGTTCTACTTCGGCGGCACCTCGCTGCTGATCGTGGTGGTGGTGGTGATGGACTTCATCGCGCAGATCCAGGCGCACCTGATGTCGCACCAGTACGAGAGCCTGTTGAAGAAGGCCAACCTGAAGGGCGGCAACCGCGGCGGTTTTGCTCGCGGCTGATAAGCCTGTTACACTATTCTTCTTGTTGCGAAGGCCCCTCCGGTTCCCGGACCTGGCCTTCCAAATCGAAGGGCGGCCCCCGCAGCGGTTTCGGGTGGGGGTGTGATGTGGTGGTCCCGCGCAGGAGTAGCGCGGGCGACGAAGAGGGCAACCTCCGCAGTCAACGACATCCGGCGCCGGAGCATGGGCACACTCCCCACGCCGGGTCCATGGAACCTTTGAGGTTCCACGGACTTCCAAGTACACCGAGACCTTGATAGAATCGCTAGTTCACTTTTTTGATCCATCCTGCCGGATTAGCGCGCCCAAGGTGCGCTGTCGGCCATCACTCAGCTGGAGAACCGCGTCATGGCGCGTATTGCAGGCGTCAACCTGCCAGCCCAGAAGCACGTCTGGGTCGGGTTGCAAAGCATTTACGGCATCGGCCGTACCCGTTCGAAGAAGGTCTGCGACGCCGCAGGCGTTACCTCGACCACCAAGATCCGCGACCTGTCCGAACCGGAAATCGAGCGCCTGCGTCTCGAAGTCGGCAAGTACATCGTGGAAGGCGATCTGCGCCGTGAAATCGGTATCGCGATCAAGCGCCTGATGGATCTGGGCTGCTACCGCGGTCTGCGTCACCGTCGCGGTCTGCCGCTTCGTGGCCAGCGCACCCGTACCAACGCCCGCACCCGCAAGGGCCCGCGCAAGGCGATCAGGAAGTAAGGGACCTAAGAAATGGCTAAGCCCGTCGCTAAGACCAAGAAGAAGATCAAGCGCGTCGTCACTGACGGCGTCGCCCACGTCCATGCTTCTTTCAACAACACCATCGTGACCATCACCGACCGTCAGGGCAATGCTCTGTCGTGGGCGACCTCCGGTGGCGCTGGCTTCCGCGGTTCGCGTAAGTCCACCCCGTTCGCTGCCCAGGTGGCTGCCGAGAAGGCCGGCCGTGCCGCGCTCGACTACGGCGTCAAGTCCTTGGAAGTCCGCATCAAGGGCCCGGGTCCGGGTCGTGAGTCGGCCGTGCGCTCGCTGAACAACGTGGGCTACAAGATCACCAACATCATCGACGTGACGCCTATCCCGCACAACGGGTGCCGTCCGCCGAAGAAGCGTCGCGTCTAAAGGAGCGATAAGAAATGGCTCGTTATATCGGTCCTACCTGTAAGCTCGCCCGCCGCGAAGGCGCCGACCTTTCCCTCAAGAGCCCGGCGCGCGCGCTGGACTCCAAGTGCAAGCTGGAGCAGAAGCCCGGCCAGCACGGCGCCACTGCCCGTAAGGGCAAGCTGTCCGACTACGCTACCCAGCTGCGTGAAAAGCAGAAGGTCAAGCGTATCTACGGTCTGCTGGAGCGTCAGTTCCGCAACTACTACAAGAAGGCCTCGACCAAGAAGGGCAACACCGGCGAGAACCTCCTGCAGCTGCTGGAAACCCGCCTGGACAACGTTGTCTATCGCATGGGCTTCGCTGTGACCCGTCCGGCTGCCCGTCAGCTGGTCTCGCACCGCGGTGTCACCGTGAACGGCAAGTCGGTCAACCTGGCTTCGTACCAGGTCAAGGCTGGCGACGCTGTCGCGCTGTCCGAAAAGGCTGCCAAGCAGTTGCGCGTTCAGGAAGCCCTGACCGTGTCTGCCACGCACGACCTGCGTCCGTCGTGGGTTGAAGTGGATTCCGGCAAGTTCGCCGGCATCTTCAAGGCTGTTCCGGATCGTGCGGACCTGCCTGCGGATATCAACGAAGCGCTGATCGTCGAGTTGTATTCGAAGTAATTCACATTGGAGAATCCCCGGCGACGGCCGGGGATTCACTAGGAGAACCCGCAACATGACGGTTACCGCCAACCAGGTTCTGCGTCCTCGCGGTCCGCAGATCGAACGCCTTACCGACACCCGCGCCAAGGTCGTTATCGAACCCTTGGAGCGTGGTTACGGGCATACGCTGGGCAATGCCCTGCGTCGCGTGCTGCTGTCGTCCATCCCGGGCTTCGCCATCACGGAAGTGGAAATCGACGGCGTGCTGCACGAGTACACCACCCTTGAAGGCTTGCAGGAGGACGTGCTTGAAGTCCTGCTCAACCTGAAGGATGTGGCCATCCGCATGCATACCGGCGACAACGCTACGCTGTCGCTGTCCAAGCAGGGGCCGGGTGTCGTTACCGCTGCTGATATCAAGATTGACCATAACACCGAGATCCTCAATCCGGCTCATGTGATCTGCCATCTCACCAAGGATGTGGCGATCAACATGCGTCTGAAGGTCGAGCGCGGTTTCGGCTACCAGCCGGCTGCTGCCCGCCGCCGTCCGGATGAAGAAACCCGTGCCATCGGTCGTCTGGTGCTGGACGCTTCGTTCTCGCCGGTCCGTCGCGTCGCCTATTCGGTGGAAGCGGCCCGCGTCGAACAGCGTACCGATCTGGACAAGCTGGTGCTGGACATCGAAACCAACGGCACGATCGATGCCGAGGAAGCCGTGCGCACTGCCGCGGATATCCTCAGCGATCAGCTGTCGGTGTTCGGTGACTTCACCCACCGCGACCGCGGTGCAGCCAAGCCGGCCAACAACGGCGTGGATCCGGTGCTGCTGCGCCCGATCGACGACCTGGAACTGACCGTGCGTTCGGCCAACTGCCTCAAGGCTGAGAGCATTTACTACATCGGCGATCTGATCCAGAAGACCGAAGTGGAACTGCTCAAGACCCCGAACCTCGGCAAGAAGTCGCTGACCGAGATCAAGGAAGTCCTCGCACAGCGTGGTCTTTCGCTCGGCATGAAGCTGGAGAACTGGCCGCCGGCCGGTGTCGCCCAGCACGGCATGCTCGGCTGATCCAGCGCTACGCAAGATGCTTGACCCCGCACCTTCGGGTGCGGGGGCTTCACCGCAACACGACGCATCGACAGGCCCACAGCCTGCGGTGACGGTCGGCCAGGAGGGCCGGCATCGGACCATCCGCAGTCCAAGCAACAACGCCAGGAAGGCGACAGCGATACCCAACCGATCCAATATTCAATCAAGGAATCACTCCCATGCGTCATATGAAGTCCGGCCGCAAGTTCAACCGCACCAGCGCCCACCGCGAAGCGATGTTCAAGAACATGGCGTCGTCGCTGTTCAAGCACGAGCTGATCAAGACCACGCTGCCGAAGGCCAAGGAACTGCGCCGCGTCGCCGAGCCGCTGATCACCCTGGCCAAGGTCGACTCCGTCGCCAACCGCCGTCTGGCCTTCGCTCGCCTGCGCGACCAGGAAGCCGTCGGCAACCTGTTCACCATCCTGGGCCCGCGTTACGCGAACCGTCCGGGCGGCTACCTGCGTCTGCTGAAGTGCGGTTTCCGCGCTGGCGACAACGCGCCGATGGCCTACGTGGAACTGGTGGATCGTCCGGCTGCCGTGGCTGAAGCCGTCGAAGAATAATCGACGCGCAACACCCGAAATTCGGTGAAGAACCCGGCCTTGTGCCGGGTTTTTCCGTTTGTGGGGTAGGGGTTTGTTGGTGTGTTGATCTACGGCAACGGCAAGGCGCGTCGCGTACTACGGCGGGGCGCTGGCGTGGGTGGGTCTGCGGGACTCGCAGCGTGTCCCGCCAATCCACCCGTACCGACCCTTCCGGGGCAAGGAGTCAAAGGCATTCGCTCTTGCTGTCGGGTCACTGCCAAGATCTCAAACGTCAACAGAACACGCTGTCTGGTCCAGCGGGCCGATAGCCGGTAGGTCGGCAGGGGCCGGGGCCTGCGGCGCCCTGTTAATCTTGGCGCCTTGCACGTTCACGAGTGTTGGCAATGAATCCACTGCGCTGGAATTACCGCGCCCAGTTCCTGCTGGGGTTTTTGATCTGCGCCGGGCTGTTGGCGTATGCGATCTTCCTGCAGCTCAAGATCGGCCTGGAGCCGTGCCCGCTGTGCATTTTCCAGCGGATCGCGTTCGCCGCGCTTGGGCTGCTGTTCCTGATCGGCGCCCTGCATGGCCCGCGCGATCGCGCCGGTCGTGGCACCTATGGCGTGCTCGCCTTCATCGCCGCGGCCGTCGGCATGGGTATCGCCGGTCGCCACGTGTACGTGCAACTGCTGCCCAAGGACATGGGGTCCAGCTGCGGCCCGCCGCTGGCGTTCCTCAGTGAAACCATGGGGCCGTTCGAGGTGTTTCGGACCGTGCTGACCGGTACCGGCGACTGCGGCAACATCGACTGGCGCTTCCTCGGCCTGACCATGCCGATGTGGAGCCTGGTGTGGTTCGTGCTGCTGGCCGCGTGGGCGCTGTTCGTGTCCTTCCGCAAGCGCCGCGCCTGATCGACACGGCGCGCTGATCGCGTGCCTGCTGCGCCCGCCGGCAACGTGCTGGCGGGCGCAGTCGTTCAGAAGTCCTGCTGCAGGCTCAGGTAGGCGCCGCGACGCGGACCCCACTGCGGGGCGAACACGCCGATACCGCCGCCGTCGCGGAGTTGATAGCTGCGGTCCAGTGCGTTGACCAGCGCCAACTGCGCGTGCAGCGGGTGGCCGCTGTCGGCGTTGAAGTCGTGCGCCGCGCTGAGGTTGACCTGCAGGTAGGACGGCAGCGCACCGCCATTGGGCACGCCCTCGATGTCCGAACGCAGGCCGCTGCCATACACGTAGTTCGCCCCGACCCGGTTGTGGCCGGCGAAGGCGTAGCTGACGCCGCCGGACGATGTCAGTTTCTGGTCGTGGTCCAGGTGGATCCAGTTGTCCTCCACGTAGGCCAGCGCTTCCGGGTCCAGGTTGTACTGGCCGGTGATCACCTGCTTGCCCATCGCCTTGTTGTAAGCCGCATTGAAATACGCACTGAGCGGGCCATTGCTGTAGTCGGCGCTGAACTCCACGCCGTGCACGTGGCCGTAGCGGTAGTTGAAGGTGGAGTAGATGTAGGCCGCGCCGAACTGGCCTTCGTCCTGCAGGCGGTCGACCTTGCGGTCGTACGCGTCCAGGCCCAGGGTCAGGTGCTCGCCAACCTGCTGGGAGACACCCACGTCGTAATAGTCGCTGCGTTCGGACAACGGCGTGGTGCTGCCGACGGTCGGCTGCTGGTTGGTGGTGCCGTCGTAGCGCGCGATGTCACTGCTGGCGACCAGCTCGCTGGCCGGTGGGGTGAAGTAGCGCGAGTAGCCGGCATGCACGGTGGTGCTGTCGCTGGCGTTCCAGACCACGCCCAGGCGCGGGCTGAGCTGACCTTCGGTGCCGCCGAAGGCCTTGTAGCGGTCTGCGCGCAGGCCGTAGTTGACCGTCCAGTCCTGGCCGACCCGCCATTCGTCCTGCACGTACGCCGCCGCGGTACTGGCATGGAAGGCGCTGGCATCGGTGATCACGATCGGGGTGGTGCTGGCCTGGTTGCCGTCGGCGTCGACGGGGAACACCCAGGCGGTGCTGCCCGCGCGCGCGCGTTCGCTGTTGCCGTACAGGCCATAACGCAGGGTGTGGTTGTCGCCCAGCGGCGTCGAGAAATCGGCCTGCACGGTGCTGGCGCGGTTGTTGCGGTCCACCCGTGAGGCCACGCCATCGAAGATCAAGTCGCCGGCCACGTCCGGGTTGAAGGCCAGGTCGCTGTAACGCTGCCCGGCCGACACCTGGTAGGCGGTCTGGCCGAGCGTGCCCTGCAGCACGAGCATGCCGAAGCGGGTGGTCTCGCGCTGGGTTTCATCCAGCTGTGCCGAGTCGGCCTGGACGGTATCCAGATAGCCGAACTGTGGCGTCTGGCCGGGGTTGACCGGGATCTGGAAGCGGTTGTTGGCAAAGCCGGCGAACAGGCTCAGGCGGGTGGTGTCGTTGACCAGGTAGGTCAGGTCGGCGAACGCCTTGCCCTGGTGGGTGTCGTCATGATCGGGCCGGCGCGAGGCGGTGGGGTTTTCCAGGCCGACCTCGTTCTGGTTGTAGTTGCCGGTCAGGTACCAGCTCCAGCGGCCCTGGTTGCCCCACCACGAGGCGTTGGGGTTGATCGTGCCGAACGACCCGGCGGTGATGCCGGCGCTGCCACCATTGCCCAGCTCGGCGCCGCTGCGGGTGGTGATGTCGACCACGGCGGCGGTGCGTTCGCCGAACTGGGCCGGCAGTGCGCCGTCCATCAGGCGGATGCTCTTGATGGTGCGGGCGTCCAGGGTCTGGCCGAAGCCGGAGATCGATTCGGGCAGCAGCACGCCGTTGAGGCGGTACTGCAGGTTGGCGTGGTCGCCGCGCACGTGGACCCCGCCGTAGCTGTCCTGGACCACGCCAGGGGCCTGCAGCAGCACCTGGCTGAGCGGGGCCGATGCCCCCAGCGGCTGCTTCTGGATGTCCTCGGCGGTGATCTGGTACTGGCTGCTGCCGATATCGGGGGAGAGGGCGTTGCGGGCCAGGTCGAGTTGGGCGCTGACGGTGACCGCGTCCAGGTCGGTGACTGCCGGGGTGGCGGTGTCGGCCGGGGCAGCCAGGACAGGCAGGCTGGCCAACGCCAGGGCGAAGGCGATACCGCTGGCAAGAAGGGATGGCTTCATGGGGAGCACTTGATTGACTGGGCGTGGGGGGAGGGGGGCGGCCTGGCGAGTGTTACTCCGTAACAAATCATGCGCCTGTCCAGCGTCCGGCGGGAATGCCGTTCCGGGCGACGGGCGCCGTCCGTTTTCCACCGTTCAGCTGGCGCCGTTGCGCAGCAGACGCTTTGCGCCAGCGACGCGCTCTGCGACCATGGCGGGTCCCCACCCCCTCGGAAGTCTGTGATGAGCCCGTCCGCACCGCCCGTAGTCGATCCTGCCGCCACTGCCGCCGCCGACAGCGCTGCCTGGTCGCCGGAGAGCTGGCGCGGCAAGACCGCGCTGCAGATGCCGACCTATCCCGACCCGCTGGCCCTGGACGCGGCGCTGCACGAACTCAAGCGTCTGCCGCCGCTGGTGACCTCCTGGGAAATCCTGTCGCTCAAGCAGCAGCTGGCCGACGCCCAGGAAGGCAAGCGCTTCCTGCTGCAGGGCGGCGACTGCGCCGAGAACTTCAGCGACTGCGAATCCACCACCATCTCCAACCGGCTCAAGGTGCTGCTGCAGATGAGCCTGGTGCTGGTGCACGGCATGCGCAAGCCGGTGATCCGCGTCGGCCGCTTTGCCGGGCAGTACGCCAAGCCGCGCTCGGCCGATACCGAGACCCGCGACGGGGTGACCCTGCCCAGCTACCGCGGCGATGTGATCAACGCGCCGGAGTTCACCGAGGCCGCGCGCCTGCCCGACCCGCGCCGCATGCTGCAGGCCCATGCGCACTCGGCGATGACCATGAACTTCGTGCGCGCCCTGATCGACGGCGGCTTCGCCGACCTGCACCATCCCGAGTACTGGAACCTGGAGTGGGTGCGTCATTCACCGCTGGCCAGCGACTACCAGCAGATGGTGGCCTCGATCGGCGACGCGGTGCGCTTCATGGAAACCCTGTCCGGTTCGCAGGTGTACAACCTCAACCGGATCGATTTCTACACGTCACACGAAGCGCTGCTGTTGCCCTACGAACAGGCGCTCACCCGCCAGGTGCCGCGCCAGCACGGCTGGTTGAACCTGAGCACGCATTACCCGTGGATCGGCATGCGCACCGCTGCACTGGATGGCGCGCATGTGGAATACCTGCGCGGCGTGCGCAACCCGATCGCGATCAAGGTCGGCCCGTCCGTGCAGCCGGACCAGCTGCTGCGCCTGATCGACGTGCTCAACCCCGATGACGAACCGGGTCGCCTGAGCTTCATCCATCGCATGGGCGCGGCGCAGATCGCCGAAAAACTGCCGCCGCTGCTGGACGCGGTCAAGCGCGATGGCCGCCGCGTGCTGTGGGTGTGTGATGCGATGCACGGCAATACCGAAAGCACCAGCAACGGCTACAAGACGCGTCGCTTCGACAACGTGCGGGGCGAGGTGGAGCTGTCTTTCGACCTGCACGCCGCGGCCGGCACCCGCCTGGGGGGCGTGCACCTGGAGTTGACCGGTGAGGATGTGACCGAATGCACCGGCGGCGCACGCGAGCTGACCGAGCGCGATCTTGAACGTGCGTACCGCTCGTCGGTGGACCCGCGCTTGAACTACGACCAGTCGCTGGAGATCGCCATGGCGATCGTGCGCAAGCAGCAGCTTTACGCGGCCTGACGCTACGCTGCCCAGCCGCGCGTGGTGGCTGCGCCAACAGGGCGTTGTCCACGCGCGGCTTACATTCGCCTGACATGCGGGTAATGGCCGTGCAGGCACGCTGTCGACTTCCTTGGAAGATCGCTGGAGCGTGCAGTGAGGGTGGACTGGCAGCAAGCGGCGTTGTATCTGTGGCCGATCGGCATCGCGCTGGCGGTGGGACTCACCGGGTGGTGGTTGTTGATGGCACTGACCCGCAGGCTCAAGGGGCGTGACTACCGGCGCGCGCGCATCGGTCGGGTGATCAGTCGCCCGATGGCGTTCGCGTTGCCGCTGCTGGTGTTGATTCCTGCATTGGAGGCGACGCCGTTGCAGGGCCATTGGCTGGACCAGTCGCTGCGCCTGCTGCACATCGGCCTGACCGCCTGCGTGATCTGGCTGCTGGTGCGTGCCGTCGCCGCCGGCGAGGACGCCATCCTTCGCGACAATCCGATGGAAGTGGCCGACAACCTGGAAGCACGGCGCATCCAGACCCAGACCCGCGTGCTCAGCCGGGTGTTGATGGGCGTGATCATCCTGGTCGGCGTCTCGCTGATCCTGCTGACCTTCCCGATGGTGCGCCAGATCGGCACGGCGCTGCTGGCCTCGGCCGGCATCATCGGCCTGGTGGCGGGCATCGCGGCCAAGCCGGTATTCGGCAACCTGATCGCAGGCCTGCAGATCGCGCTGACCCAACCGATCCGGCTGGACGATGTGGTGATCGTGGAAGGCGAATGGGGCCGGGTGGAGGAGATCGGCAGCAGCTACGTGGTGGTGCGGATCTGGGATGAGCGACGCATGGTGGTGCCGCTCACCTGGTTCATCGAGCACCCGTTCCAGAACTGGACACGCCGCAGCGCCGATCTGCTCGGCACCGCGTTCCTGTGGCTGGACTATCGGGCCCCGATCCCGGCGATACGCGCCGAGCTCGAACGCATCTGCAAGGGCGAATCACTTTGGGATGGACGGGTCTGCGTGACCCAGGTGACCGAGACCACCGAGCACACGTTGCAGGTGCGCCTGCTGGTGAGTGCGCGCAGTTCCGGTGATGCCTTCGACCTGCGCTGCATCGTGCGCGAACGCATGCTCGACTTCCTGGCGCGCGAGCACCCACAGGCACTGCCGCGCACCCGCGCCGAGCTGTTGCAGCAACCCGACCCGGTGCAGCGGCCGCGCTCGACGCCGGCCGAGGACGTCCGTTCGCCGGGCGCCGAAGTGTCACGCAGAGCCGGCCAGCGGCCGGCACTACCGAACCGCTCAGGGTGGGCCGGGGTTGGCCAGCAGGCTGTCGGTCTTGAAGCGCGGCGGACGCCGGGCGCGCGTGCGCTGTTCGTAGGCGTACGCAAGCTCGATCAGGCGCGGCTCGCTCCAGGCGGTGCCCATGAACAGCAGGCCTAGCGGCAGGCCGTTCACGTGGGCCATCGGCACGCTCAAGCTCGGGTAACCGGCCACGGCAGCAGCGCTGTAGCTCTCGCCGGGGAAGTCGTCGCCGGCGCCAGCGCGGATCGGCCAGGCGGTGCCGGTGGTCGGTGCGATCAGGGCATCCAACTGTTGCGCGCGCAGCGCTGCATCGATACCCTCCGGACCGGCCAGGCGGCGCGCCTCGGTGCGGGCGGCGATGTACTCTGGGCTGCCCAGCCCGCCGACCGCCGCCGCCGCTTCTATCAGGTCCTGGCCGAATGGCAGCAGCTCCTTGTCGGCGTGGCTACGGTTCCACGCGATGACCTGGTCCAGGTCGCGCACCGGGGCCTTGTAGGTGGTCAGATAGCGCTGCAGGCCGGCCTTGAACTCATGCAGCAGCACGAGGCGTTCGGCGTCCTGCCATTGGCCCTGGGTCGGCAGCTGCACCGGTACCACCACCGCGCCGGCCTCGCGCAGCACGGCGATGGCGTGCTGCAGCGCCGGGCCGATGCCCGGCAGCTGGTCGAGCGGGCCATACAGCACGCCGATACGGGCGCCGCGCAGGCTGTCCGGATTCAACCGTGAGGTGTAGTCGTACACCGCGCGCCCGGGCATGGTCGCGGTGGCCGGATCGGCCGCGTCGCGGCCGGCCATCGCGGTCAGCAGCGCGGCGGCATCGGCGACGCTGCGCGCCATCGGGCCGGCGGTGTCCTGGCTGAAGGAAATCGGGATGATGCCTTCGCGGCTCACCAGTCCGACGGTCGGCTTGAGTCCGACCACGCCGTTGATCGCCGCCGGGCAGACGATGCTGCCGTCGGTCTCGGTACCGACCGCCGCAGCGGCCAGGTTGGCCGACACGGCCACCGCGCTGCCGCTGCTGGAGCCGCAGGGGTTGTGGCTGAGGCGATAGGGGTTGCGGGTCTGCCCGCCGCGCGCACTCCAGCCGGAAATCGACTGGCTGGAGCGGAAATTGGCCCACTCGCTGAGGTTGGTCTTGCCCAGGATCACCGCGCCGGCCGCGCGCAGGCGGGTGACCAGGAAGGCATCGTCGGGGCGGAACGTGGCCAGTGCCAACGAGCCGGCGCTGTTGCTCATCGGGCGTGCGCCGATGTTGTCCTTGAGCAGCAGCGGAATGCCATGCAGGGGCCCGCGCAGTTGTCCGCGCTGGCGTTCGGCATCGCGCGCGGCCGCTTCCTTGAGGGCGTCGGGGTTGAGTTCGATCACCGCGTTCAAGCGTGGACCGGCACGATCCAGCCGTGCGATCCGTTCCAGATAGGCGCCGGTCAGATGCACGCTGTCCAGGGCACCGGCAGACATCTGCGCCTGCAGATCGGCGATGTCGGTCTCGGCATAGAGGAAGGGAGAATCGAGTGACGTCGTCGGCAGGGCGGCGCGCGCTTCGCTGGCATGCACCGGTGCCGGCGCAGGGGCGCAGCCACACAGTGACATGAGCATCAGCATCGATGTCAGCGTCAGACGCATGAGGGTGTCCCGGGAACCGGCGCTCAGGCTAACCAGCCGGTGCCACGCTTGGCAACTCAGTGCAGGGCGTTGAGCTTGCGGTGGCGTTTGCGGATATCGCGGGCGAGCACGCCGACCACGATCAGATTGATCACCAGGACCGACCATGAAGCCCAGCCAGGGTGACGGACGATGGCGTAGATATCGAACGGCAGGTAGATGCCGGCGGTGACGCAGCCCAGCCAGGAGGCCCAGGCTTTGGCACGCCAGAGGCCCCAGGCCTCGAAAAGATGCAGCACCCCGTAGGCCACCATGGCCGCGGCGGCCAGGTGCACCGCGTCGGGGCTGATCATGTTGAGCAGCGAGGGCAGGGTGCCGTGATCCGGGTCCAGGCTGAAACGCCGGATCAGGGCATTGACCGCATCCCGCAACGGCTGCGGACCGAGCATTTCCAGCCCGGTCGCCGCCAACAGCGCCAAGGCCGCCTTGCTGGCTTCCAGCAAGGCGATCAGGTGCAGACCCGGATGCTTGTGCGGATCCGGGTTGTAGGGCTTGTCGGTCACGACAGGATCCTATCAGCCGCCGCGCGACGCCTTCTTGCGGTCGCTTTCGGTCAGCCCCTTCTTGCGCAGGCGGATTTCCTTCGGGGTGATTTCGACCAGCTCGTCGTCCTCGATGAAGTCCAGGGCCTGTTCCAGCGAGTACTTGATCGCCGGGGTCAGCTGGATCGCATCGTCCTTGCCCGAGGCGCGCATGTTGGTCAGCGGCTTGGTCTTGATCGCGTTGACGGTCAGGTCGTTGTCCTTGGAGTGGATGCCGACCAGCTGGCCTTCATACACATTGTCGCCTTCCGCAGCGAACAGCTTGCCGCGTTCCTGCAGCGGCCCCAGGGAGTACGCCGGGGTAGCACCCGGAGCATTGGCGATCATCACGCCGTTCTGGCGCTTGGCGATGGAACCCTGTTCCTTCGGGCCGTAATGGTCGAACACGTGGAACAGCAGGCCAGAACCCTGGGTCAGGGTCTTGAACTCGTTCTGGAAGCCGATCAGGCCACGGGCCGGGATCTGGTATTCCAGGCGCACACGGCCCTTGCCGTCCGGCTCCATGTTCTTCAGCTGGCCCTTGCGGGTGCCCAGCTTTTCCATGACGCCGCCCTGGTGCTGCTCTTCGATGTCCACCACCAGCTGTTCGATCGGCTCCATGGCCTGGCCGTCGATCTGCTTGATGATCACTTCCGGACGCGACACGGCCAGCTCGTAGCCTTCGCGACGCATGTTCTCGATCAGCACCGACAGGTGCAGTTCGCCACGGCCGGAGACCAGGAACTTGTCGGCGTCTTCCAGCTGTTCGACCTTCAGGGCCACGTTGTGGACCTGCTCGCGGTCCAGGCGATCCTTGATCTGGCGGCTGGTCAGGAACTTGCCACCGGACAGGTCCTTGTTGCCCGCGAACGGCGAGTTGTTGACCTGGAAGGTCATCGAGATCGTCGGTTCATCGACGGTCAGCGCCGGCAGGGCTTCCGGGGTATCCGGGTGGCACAGGGTGTCGGAGATGGTCAGTTCCGGAATACCGGAGATGGCGACGATGTCGCCGGCTTCGGCGGTGTCCTGCTCGATGCGCTCCAGGCCCAGGAAGCCCAGCACCTGGGCGACCTTGCCGTTGCGCTTCTTGCCTTCACGATCGATGACCGCGACCTGCATGTTCTTCTTCAGGGTGCCGCGCTGCACGCGGCCGATGCCGATCACGCCCACGAAGTTGTTGTAGTCCAGCTGGCTGATGCGCATCTGGAACGGACCTTCCGGATCCACTTCCGGCATCGGCGCGTGCTGCATGATCGCTTCGTACAGCGGGGTCATGTCGCCGTCGCGCACGGTGTCTTCCAGGCCGGCATAGCCGTTCAGGGCCGAGGCGTAGACGATCGGGAAGTCGAGCTGCTCATTGGTGGCGCCGAGCTTGTCGAACAGGTCGAACACCTGGTCGATCACCCAATCCGGACGCGAGCCCGGGCGGTCGACCTTGTTGACCACGACGATCGGCTTGAAGCCCATCGCGAAGGCCTTCTGGGTGACGAAGCGGGTCTGCGGCATGGGGCCGTCCATCGCATCGACGAGGATCAGCACGGTGTCGACCATCGACAGCACGCGCTCCACTTCGCCGCCGAAGTCGGCGTGTCCCGGGGTGTCGACGATGTTGATCCGGTTCTTGACACCGGTCTTCTTGTCTTCCCAGGTGATGGCCGTGTTCTTGGCCAGGATGGTGATGCCGCGTTCCTTTTCCTGGTCATTGCTGTCCATCACGCGCTCGGCGAGCACGGTGCGCTCGGAGAGGGTGCCGGACTGCTTGAGCAGCTGGTCGACGAGGGTGGTCTTACCGTGGTCGACGTGGGCGACGATGGCGATGTTGCGAAGATTTTCGATAGACATGCGAAAGGGGGCCAGTCGGCGCCGGATTTGGAAAAAGAAGTCCAACATTATACGGCCAACATGACCAATCGCGAAAAGTGCGTTTCAGGTAGTGCCGAATTCCCATTCAGGTAACGCCCGTCGCCGGCCGCACTGCCATCTCCGATCCTGTGGAAGCCGTGACACGGCGGGCGGGCGTTGGCAGGTCCGGAGGGACGCCGCCTGAGTCAGGGGGCGTCCGCGAAGCGGCGGGGGGTTTAGACGATGGTAAACGGGGGCCGTGGTTTGCGCAGCGAACCGTGGGGCGGCAGCACGAACGCGATGACGCGGGGTGTATCCTATGGGGCTAACGACAAACCCCCGTACCCCAAGGATTTGCATGTCCCTTATCGCCACTTTCGACACCACCCAGGGCCCGATCAAGGTCGAGCTGTTCGCCGACAAGGCCCCGCTGACGGTCGCCAACTTCGTCAATCTGGTCAAGCACGGCTTCTATGACGGCCTGGTCTTCCATCGCGTGATCCCGGACTTCATGATCCAGGGCGGCTGCCCGAAGGGTCAGGGCACTGGCGGTCCGGGCTACAAGTTCGAAGATGAAAAGAACGGCGTCAAGCACCAGGTCGGTTCGCTGTCCATGGCCAACGCCGGCCCGAACACCAACGGCAGCCAGTTCTTCATCACCCACATCAAGACCGATTGGCTGGACGGCAAGCACACCGTGTTCGGCCAGGTGCTGGATGGCCAGGCGATCGTCGATTCGGTCAAGCAGGGCGACGTGATCCATTCGATCACCCTGGAAGGCGACACCGACGCGGTGCTGGCCGCCCAGGCCGAGCGCGTGGCCGAGTGGAACAAGCTCATCCCCACCGCCTGATCCGATTCCAACGGCCCCCTGTGAAGGGGGCCGTTTTTACGTTCCGGCCGCCCCGCCAGGCCTGTCCCCGCCCGCGCGGCCATCTCCCACACCGCTTCTTAGCTTCTTAGCAGAGGAAATCCCCATGAAAGCACCTGTTCGTGTTGCCGTGACCGGCGCCGCCGGCCAGATCGGCTACGCCCTGCTGTTCCGCATCGCCTCCGGCGAAATGCTCGGCAAGGACCAGCCGGTCATCCTGCAGCTGCTCGAGCTGCCGATCGACAAGGCCCAGGCCGCGCTGCGCGGCGTGATGATGGAACTGGAAGACTGCGCATTCCCGTTGCTGGCTGGCATGGTCGGTACCGATGACGCCGAAGTGGCCTTCAAGGATGCCGACATCGCCCTGCTGGTCGGTGCGCGTCCGCGCGGCCCGGGCATGGAGCGCAAGGACCTGCTGCTGGAAAACGCCAAGATCTTCACCGCGCAGGGCGCGGCGTTGAACAAGGTGGCCAGCCGCAACGTGAAGGTGCTGGTGGTCGGCAATCCGGCCAACACCAATGCCTACATCGCGATGAAGTCGGCGCCGGATCTGAACCCGCGCAACTTCACCGCCATGCTGCGCCTGGACCACAACCGCGCGCTGAGCCAGCTGTCGACCAAGCTGGGCAAGTCGGTCGGTGGCATCGAGAAGCTGGTCGTGTGGGGCAACCACAGCCCGACCATGTACCCGGATTACCGTTTCGCCACCGCCGATGGTGCGTCCATCGCCGATGCGATCAACGACCAGGAATGGAACGCCGGCACCTTCATCCCGACCGTGGGCAAGCGCGGCGCGGCGATCATCGAAGCCCGTGGTTCGTCCTCGGCCGCCTCGGCCGCCAATGCCGCCATCGACCACGTGCGCGACTGGGTGCTGGGCAGCAACGGCAAGTGGGTGACGATGGGCGTGCCGTCCGACGGTTCCTACGGGATTCCGGAAGGCGTGATCTTCGGCTTCGCGGTGACCACCGAAAACGGTGAGTACACGCTGGTCAAGGATCTGCCGGTGGACGACTTCAGCCAGAAGTACATCGACAAGACCCTGGCCGAGCTGGAAGAAGAGCGCGCTGGCGTGGCCCACCTGCTGGGTTGATCGATCCGCAGGCGCATGCCGACCGTTGGTCGGTGCGTTGACGAAAAACGCCAGGCATTGCCTGGCGTTTTTTTTGCCCTTCCGGTAGAGCCGAGCCATGCTCGGCYGGCCGTGCGCAGCACGGCAACGATCGGCGCCGAAGCAGCCGAGCATGGCTCGGCTCTACCCGGCCGTGCGATCAAGGTCGGACGGCCCACGCCCCACCCTCGGACGATGCTCGACAAACGGCGCGTACACGCGGGTCAAGGATCGGYCGGTGAACGACCCGGTAGAGCCGAGCCATGCTCGGCYGGCCGTGCGCAGCAYGGCAACGATCGRYGCCGAAGCAGCCGAGCATGGCTCGGCTCTACCYGGTYCTACGACCAAGGTCGGACRGCCCACGCCCCACCCTCGGACGATGCTCGACAAACGGYGCGYAMACGCGGGTCAAGGATCGGCCSGTGAACGACCCGGTAGAGCCGAGCCATGCTCGGCTRGCCGTGCGCAGCACGRCAACGATCGACGCCGAAGCAGCCGAGCATGGCTCGGCTCTACCTGGCCGTGCGCAGCACGGCAATGATCGGTGCCGAAGCAGCCGAGCATGGCTCGGCTCTACCTGGCCGTGCGCAGCACGGCAACGATCGRYGCCGAAGCAGCCGAGCATGGCTCGGCTCTACCTGGYCCTACGACCAAGGTCGGACGGCCCACGCCCCACCATCGGACTATGCTCGACGCATGGCTTTGTCTGGGAGGGCTGTCATGCAGTACGAGGAAATGTACCGACGTTCCATCGACGAACCCGAGGCGTTCTGGGCGGAGGAGGCGCAGCGCATCTACTGGCACAAGCCACCGGAACAGATCCTCGACTACAGCACCCCGCCGTTCCGGCGCTGGTTCGTCGGCGGTGAAACCAATCTCTGCTACAACGCCGTCGACCGCCATCTGGTCGATCGCCCCGATCAGTTGGCGCTGGTGGCCATCTCCACCGAAACCGACGTGACCCGCGAGATCACCTACCGCGCGCTGTATCGCGAGGTGAACGCATTCGCCGCCGTGCTGCAGCGGCTGGACGTGCAGCGCGGCGACCGCGTGGTGATCTACATGCCGAACATGGCCGAGGCGGTGTTCGCGATGCTGGCCTGCGCGCGCATCGGCGCGATCCATTCGGTGGTGTTCGGCGGCTTCGCCGCGCACAACCTGGCGCTGCGCATCGACGATGCCGCGCCCAAGCTGCTGATCGCGGCCGATGCCGGCAAGCGCGGCGGCAAGGTGATTCCGTACAAGGCGATGGTCGATGCCGCCTGCGCCGAAGCCACGTCGCCGCCGCCGCACGTGCTGATCGTGTCGCGCGGACTGGATCCGGCCGAGCCGAAGGTGCCCGGCCGCGATGTCGACTACGCCACCCTGCGCGAGGAAGTGGGTGACCAGGACGTGCCGGTGGTGTGGCTGGAATCCAGCGAGCCGAGCTATCTGCTGTACACCTCCGGCACCACCGGCAAGCCCAAGGGCGTGCAGCGCGATGTCGGCGGCTACGCGGTGGCGATGGCGCAGTCGATGCAGACCGTCTTCGACTGCAAGCCGGGACAGGTGATGTTCTCCACCTCGGATGTCGGCTGGGCGGTCGGGCATTCTTACAACGTGTACGGACCGCTGATCGGCGGCTGCACCTCACTGCTGTACGAAGGGCTGCCGACCAACCCGGACCCGGGCATCTGGTGGGCGCTGTGCGAGCAGTACGGGGTGCGTACGCTGTTCTCCTCGCCCACCGCGATCCGTGTGCTGAAAAAGCACGACACCGATTTCATCCGCCGCCACGACCTGGATGCGCTCAAGTACGTGTTCCTCGCCGGCGAACCGCTCGACGAACCCACCGCGCACTGGATCAACGATGCGCTCGGCAAGCCGATCATCGACAACTACTGGCAGACCGAGACCGGCTGGCCGGCGCTCACCCTGCTGCCGGGCGTGGACATGAAGCCGGTGCGCTTCGGTTCGCCGGGTTTCCCGAATCTTGGTTACAAGATGAAGGTGATCGATGAGAACACCGGCGAGGAAGTGGCTCCCGGGCAGAAGGGCGTGCTGGTGATGGTCCCGCCGCTGCCGCCGGGCTGCATGAGCACGGTCTGGAAGGATGACGATCGCTTCATCCAGAGCTACTTCAGCCACTTCAAGGAGCTGCTGTACAGTTCGCTGGACTGGGCGATCCGTGACGCCGACGGCTACACCTTCATCCTCGGTCGCACCGATGATGTGATCAACGTGGCCGGGCACCGGCTGGGCACGCGTGAGATCGAAGAGTGCATCGCCGGCCACCCGCTGGTGGCCGAGGCGGCTGTGATCGGGGTCAAGGATGAACTCAAGGGCCAGGTGCCGCTTGTGTTCGTTACCCTGCGCCAGGCGGTGGACGGCGATGGCAGCGCGATCATCACCGAGATGATGCAGCGGGTAACCAACTCCCTCGGCGCGCTGGCGCGGCCGGCGCACATCCACATCGTCAACGCGCTGCCCAAGACCCGCTCCGGCAAGCTGCTGCGCCGCTCGCTGCAGGCGCTGGCCGAAGACCGCGATCCGGGAGATCTCTCGACCTTGGATGATCCGGCGGCCTTGGATGAAATCCGGCGCGCGCTGGGCAGCTGAAACCGTCGTTTCCGCAGATGTCTCGGGAGCCGGCACATCGATGGATGTGTGGGCTGGTTTGTATGCGGCGCTTGATGGGCGTCGCGCTTCCCGGAAATCATTCGCACGTGTCGCGTCCGGACATGGCCGTGGACTATCCGGTCGCGCACGATCGACGCAGGGATGCCACATCACGTCGGTGTCCGCGCTAGGAGTGAGCATGAAGCGTGAGCCCCGATTTCTCCTGTGGATCTGCAGGAAGTGTGGCCTGCACCTGCCATCTGACAGTGCCGACCGATCCTTTGCACTGAACTGGGTGCTTCACGGCACCCATTTTGGGGTGGGGTGGGGCGTGGGGATGGCGCTGCTGGAGCCGGTACTGAACACCGAGCGGAACGCCGGTACGTTGCTGTTGATCGCGACCCTGGCCGCAGTGGTCTACGGTTTGATGATGGCGCTCGCCAGGCGCAGGCCGTAACCACGGCCGCCTGCAAATGCGGGCCGGTCGCCGGCCAGCATTGTCTGCCCCGGCACCGGCGACGCGGCGAGAGCACGCTTGCTGCAACGCATTATCGGCAGCCGGGAACGTCAGGTAAGCTGCGGGCGTGATCGTTGCAGGCCGCTGGCCGAACGCCGCGCGCTGGGGACACGGCGCGCAGCGGGCGCTGGTCGGCGCATCCGCCGGCGACGGTCGCAAGGGGACGCAGGGGCATCAGCGCAGCGCTGACTGCCGCGCGTGACAATGCACCAGGTGACAGGGGGAACACATGGCGTACATCCATGCCAAGACGGCCGCTGGCCGTCAGGAAATCGAAGACCGCGCGCGGCGTCTGCCGCCGGCATTGCGGTCCATTCTGCTGATGGTCGATGGTCAGCGCGATGACGATGCGTTGACCGCCTTGTTACCGGGCCTGCGCGCGCCGGACGATGCGCTGGCGCAACTGGCGCAGGCAGGTCTGATCGAAGTGGTCGGCGGCGCGGTGGCCGCCCCGGCCGCGCGGGCGCTCACCGCCGGGCGTGAGCAGGATCCGGATCTGTACAAGCGCCTGTATGACTGGATGAGCGAGTCGGTGCGCCGCCACCTCGGCCTAAAGGGCTACTTCATGCAGCTCAAGATCGAACGCTGCACCGATGCCGGGGGCCTGGAAAAGCTGTGGCCGGACATGGCCGCGGCGGTGGCCAAGGCCAAGAGCCCGGCGCTGGCCAGCCGCTGGCTCAGCGATACCCATGCGCTGCTGGTGGTGGACGCGCAGCCGGACGCCGTGGCGGGCTGACCCGCACCTGCGGCAGAGGCCGGAAGGCTGGCCGTGATGGCCCGGCCGGGGTTACCTTGCCCGGCTACGCAGGCCAGGAGCATGGCAGATGGACCACACGCAGAAAGACGATGAGGGCACCCAGGGGTGGGACGCCCTCAACGCGGCGCTGGGCGCGCTGTACCCGGGTCAGGAACCCCGCCACTTCGGCACGGCGATCCCCTACACGCTGGGCGGCCAGGATCCGCTGGACGGCATCAGCGTGTACTGGGCAGAGACACCGCGCCCGCACTGGCATTACGTCACCTATGGCTTCTCCGAGCTGTACGGCAAGCAGAGTGATGACCTGGCCGACAGCGGCTACGGCTTCGAACTGACCTTCCGCCTGGCCGCCGCGCCGGGGCAGGGCGCCGATGGCGCGCCGCCGGTGTGGCCGATGAACCTGCTGCAGAACCTGGCCCGCTACGTCTTCAGCAGCGGCAACGTGCTCGATGCCGGGCATCACCTGGATGCCAATGGTCCGATTGCCCTGGACAGCGAGACCGTGCTGCGCCACCTGGCGTTGATTCAGGACCCGCAGCTGCCCCCGCGCGATACCGCCAACGGCCGCGTGCGCTTCCTGCAGGTGGTCGGACTCAGCGACGACGAGATGGCAGCCGTGCGCCGCTGGTCCACCCACGGCGTGCTGCAGGCGCTGGAAGCGGGCATGCCGCTGTGGATCACCGATCTGGCGCGCGGCTCGTTGCTCGCCGATGCGTCGGTGGCCGCCCAGGTCGCGGCCGGCAGTGCCCGCGAGGGCTCCACGACCGGCACGCTGTTCATCGAAACGCTGGGTTGGGAGGTGCAGGACGATACGGTCGAGCTGGTGCTTGGTGCTGGCCAAGTGCGGGGCATCCTCGAGCTGCTGCCGTTGCGGCTGGAGCACGGCCGCGCCTTGACCCTGGTGGATCGGGAACGCAGCTGGCGCTTCGAGCCGGGCGAGGAGGACCACGTCGAGGTCGACCAGGATGCTGCGCGCTGCGTGCTCAGCCCGGCCAGCCTGCAGGCGATACGCGAGCACCTGCA
The DNA here is from genome assembly GCF_056400525.1 of Stenotrophomonas sp. P5_A9. Lineage (NCBI taxonomy): Bacteria > Pseudomonadati > Pseudomonadota > Gammaproteobacteria > Lysobacterales > Lysobacteraceae > Stenotrophomonas > Stenotrophomonas sp. P5_A9. The sequence goes on along the minus strand of NZ_JBFULC010000009.1, from coordinate 594 downwards.
TGCCGAACGCGGCAGTTATCCGCTGCCGGGCGGCCGCCTGCGCATTCGGGTCGAACCGACCGAGCTGCGCGATGCCCAAGGCCACGTACTGCGCACGATCGGCTGAAGGTAGAGCCACCCCATGGTGGCTGCTGTTCGGGCCGGGGATCGCGTGCAGCCACCCATGGGGTGGCTCTACCGGGGGATGGGTGCGTGGCATCGGCGGGGGTAGAGCCACGCCATGCGTGGCTGCGCTTCGAGAGGCATGTCGTGCAGCCCCCCATGGGGTGGCTCTACCCCGGTGGTGGTCGTTTGTGCGGCGCCCATAAAAAAGAGCCCGGCAGTGCCGGGCTCTCTTCTTATATATGACCCGTCCTGAATTGGGTTGACACCTTTTCCCACAGGAAGAGGAATGTTCAATGGATTCAACACTCAGGCGCAGCCAGCGGGATTACTCGCTGGCCTTCAAATTGTCGGTGGTCGACCAGGTCGAGCGCGGGGAACTGACCTACAAAAAGGCCCAGGAGCGATACGGGATCCAAGGACGGAGCACTGTGCTTGGCTGGCTTCGCCGCCATGGTCGGCAGGATTGGTCAGGTGGTGCATCATCTGCCC
>NZ_JBFULC010000008.1:0-92467 GCF_056400525.1 Stenotrophomonas sp. P5_A9 | reverse complement strand
GATTCACCTGGCGTGAGGCGTTCCACGATGCGAGATGAGATGGATCATGTTGGAGATTTGAGGCGCTGGGCGGAGGATGCGAGGTCAGCTGCGGAGCGATTTGAGGCCAGCATCGGAGCTGGGAGGTTCGGAAGCTCGCAAGAGTGCGAAGCCCAGAGTGCTGCTGCCATGCAGGAGCATCTATCCGAGGGGATACTTCCAGCAGTGATAAGATCTCGCCAGCGATGGGATGACAGTGGGAAGCATAGATTGATCATCAGGGGTAGGTGAAGTGAAGACATCCTTAGCGGTTCTGGTAATTGCAGCGGCTACTGCAGCGTGCACCATGCACCCGAGACAGGTGAGCTGCGCTGATGGCCAGATCAGGTACATCGGGGCTGCTTCGGGCGCTGACAAGCGTCTTGGCAAATTTGAAATATCAAACCTAGGGCGCGGAGAAATTCGCATTCCTCTTTCGGATTTAGAGGGGGAAGTCGATTCCAGAAACGCTACTACTGAGTGGAGAAAAAAGGGGGCTTCTGGATGGGCCGCCTTCAATCCAATCCTTGAAGAAGTTCCTGCTTCCGAGCGTAATGTACTCATTGGAAGTGGTGATAAGTACGCCGTGAAGTTCGACGCTAACGGGCTTTTCATTCCTGGACAGGCTGATCCAAGTAGGGAGTATTCGGTGGTGTTCCGCGGAACCGATGGATGCGAGTTCCGATCCGATCCTTTTAGTCCCTAAGCTACTGAGCTACGCCCTTTGCCCGGCTAGTCGATGCGTCAACCGGTAATCCCCCCGCTTTTAGCGGTCGCCAAAAGTGGAACTACGCTGCCAGTGCACGCTTCTGCATTGGTGTGATGCCGCCGAGCGCCATGTTTGGGCGCTCGTGGTTGTAAGTCCATAGCCAACGAGTGGCGATGTCCTGGACCTGTTCGATGTCATTGAACAGATTGCTGGCAAGCCAAGCGTAACGCACGGTCCGGTTGTAGCGCTCGATGTAGGCGTTCTGCTGAGGATTGCCTGGCTGGATGTAGAGCAGTGCAATGTCTTGCCGCTCGGCCCATGCTTGCAGCGCTCCGCTGATGTACTCGGGCCCGTTGTCGCAGCGTATGGCGCGGGGCTTTCCGCGCCATTGAATGACCTGTTCCAAGCTGCGGATGACGCGCGCCGCGGGCAAGGAGATGTCGACCTCCATCGCCAGTCCCTGACGGTTGAAGTCATCCAGTACGTTGAGCATCCGGAAGCTGCGTCCATCAGCCAACTGGTCGTGCATGAAATCCATCGACCATGTCTGGTTGACCGCCTCAGGCACCGCCAAAGGCTCCGGCACTTCCCGGACGATGCGCTTGCGCGGCTTGATGCGCAGATTCAGCTCCAAATCGCGATAGATCCGATACACGCGCTTGTGGTTCCAAGCGAAGCCCTTCACGTTGCGTAGGTGCAGGAAGCACAGCCCAAAGCCCCAATCGCGGTAGGCGCTGGTCAGCCTGAGCAACCAGTCGGCGATGATCGCATTTTCTTGGCAGGCCTTGGCCTGATAGCGGTAGCAGGTCTGACTCACCTCGAACGTCCTGCACGCATGAACGATGCTGGTGATGCCTGCCTGGACCGCCCGTCTGGCCATCTCGCGACGCTGAGATGGCCTCACCATTTTTTTGAGAGCGCTTCCTTCAGCAGCTCGGCACTGAGCTGCGCATCGGCGTACATCTTCTTCAGCCGCCGGTTCTCGTCCTGCAGTTCTTTTAGCTGGGACACCATGGACGCATCCGTAAGCTCCCCCGTCAAGCAGACATTTCTAAAGTAGAGCTTCTGGCGTGAGCGGTACGGTACTCGACGGGGCTCATGCCGCTGAGCGAGTCATGTGGACGAATCTCGTTGTAATCGATCATCCACCAATGCGCTGCCTCACGTACGTCCTCAAGGCGTGCGAAGAGGTGCTGGTCCAGCACCTCCTCACGGAACGTGCGGTTGGAGCGTTCGATGAAGGCGTTCTGGTTGAGCTATGGCTTGCTCTTGCATTCTGTCTAGGGGAGTAGAAAATGGGCCGGATGATTCGATGCCCGCAGCTCCTTTGATCAAGTCGAACACCACCTCCGCGCCTTTAAGCGCTCCGATGACGGGCAATCGGTCCATCGTGAGAGTTCGATGGCAGTGGGTTGGGCTGTCTTGGCTCGTGCTCGCGTTCGCCTACACACCTGCCGTCGTCTTGACGGCCCCCCCAGCGGGCGCGCCGGAGGCTTCGGATTTCCTGCATGCCTTCTTGTTTCTCGTCGGCAGCTACACGCCATGGGCATTGGCCACTCCCATGCTGCTCGGTCTCTCAGGACGATGGATCATCGGAGGTGGCCGGTCTGCTTACCACCTGATTTGGGTTGTATTGTTCGGTCTTCCAGCGAYTCCCCTTCTAACAGGGGCGGGCTGGGGATTGGGGCATGGCTTCTTGAATATGTTCGGACTTGCTGGGCAAGGGCAKTCGGATCTGCACAGCAGTCAGCGTGCTTTGGTGGCCACCGCTCTATTTGCCATACCGCTTTATGTCGCTGTCATGGGGGTAGGGCAGCTGTTGGCGCATACGGTCCTGAAAAGCGAACGAGAGAGTCTTCTGGCGCGTTTGAACGAAGAAGCACTGCGATCACGGCTACACCAACACTTCATCTTCAACGCGCTCAATGCCATCGGCGAGCTTGGATATCGTGATGCTCCCAAAGCTGATCGAGCCTTAGGGCATGTCGCAAACTTGCTTCGAGCGTTGCTGGAAAGCGCTCCTGCGGTGGTTTTGAGGGACGAGATTGGGGCATGCGCTGAGTTCATCGAGTTGCATCAGGTGCTGTCCGGCAACATTACGTTCGTTGCGGAGATCGAGCCCGGTGCCTGGGATGCATCCGTCCCTTCGATGGTGTTGCAACCGCTTTTGGAAAATGCCATCCAGCACGGCGCGGATACTGACGGGGCAGTCGAGATCAAGATTGGCGCCAGCCTTCAAGACGGGGATCTTGTCATCAGTGTGGTGAACTCGGTCAATGGGCGCTCATCAGGCGGTCTGGGGATTGGCTTGGACCACCTCAGGAAGAGATTGGTACTGGCGCATGGGGCTGGGGCATCGTTGACGACCCAGTGTGAGAAGAGACGGTTTATTGCTTCAATCCGTCTCCCGCTGATGGAACACGATCAACCATGATTCGCACGTTGATTGTTGACGACATTTCTCTTGCGCGGGCGCGACTCACTCGTTTGCTGGCAAGCGAGCCTGACGTCACGGTCGTAGGGGAGGCATCAACATTGGAGGGTGCGCTTGAGCGCGCGAAGGTTGGGGATGTTGATCTCGTTCTTCTCGATATCGGGCTGCCGGACGGCAGCGGCTTGGACCTCGTGCAGCATCTTGAGGAACTGGTGCCGCACATCGTCTTCATCACCGCTTACAGTGCACACGCCGTTCGCGCCTTCGAGACCGGGGCGTTGGATTACTTGCTCAAACCGGTGGATCCACGCCGGTTGCAGTTGGCCATGCGCCGTGTCCGGGAGCGCCTGGATGGAAAGGTCGAACGCACCGTGCGACTAGCGGCTCAATCGGGCGATCGGACGGTCTATCTGTCGCCGGCAGACATTGACTACGTTGACGTGGCTGGCCATTACGTTTGCATCCATGTGGGAAAGGACACGTATCTGCGCCGCGATAGCATGGCAAGTCTTGCGGAGGCGTTGGAACCGAGCGGATTTCTCCGTATCCACCGATCCTCATTGGTGAATGTAAGGCGCATCGCAGCACTTCGTTCCGCGCGAAACCAGGACGCTCTATTGGAACTCATTGACGGCACGATCCTCCGGGTCAGCCGACAGTTCCGAACACAACTCGAAGCCAATTTGCCGCGATTGCCGTAGATGTCTGCACGATTGGTGCCACGTAGAGCACGGCTCACGCCAAAGTCCGTCTCAGGTATGCGTCCTGCTCGCAAGCTCTGAAGTCACCCTCAGAGTGCCCCCTGAATGCGTCGATTCGCCCTCCTATCGCTCCTTCTGGCTTGCGCCAATAGTTATGCCGCGACACTGAGCATCGTCTCGGCAGACAGTCGAGCTGACGCGCCACTGGGGGTGTCTATCTCAGGCATGCGGCCTACGGATGTCGTTGAGCTTCGGCTGGCCATGCGGGACTCCAAAGGCACCAACTGGCGCTCCAACGCGGTCTATCGAGCAGATCTGGAAGGTAGGGTTGACCCCACGACGACGGCCGCCGAGGCGGGCAGCTATACGGGAGTCGATCAGACGGGACTGTTCTGGTCGATGAAACCGGACGGTCCAGGAAGGCCTTCGCCTTTCCCCATCAAAAGGAGGGAGGGAGACTTGCGATTCGAGCCTGCGATTTTCACGCTCGAAATGGTTGTTGAAGGGAACGTCGCGGAAACCGTCCAACTCCGCCGCTGGATTGACGGCGAAGACGTCTCGGCGTTCACTGTCGAGTCTCCTGGCTTGGTCGCCAACATCTACGCACCCAGGAGAGTGCTGACAGACGGTCGCCGTCATCCCGTCGTCATTACGCTCGGTGGCTCCGAGGGTGGTATTGAGAGCGCAAACATGTACGCCGCGTGGCTTGCCTCTCATGGGTTCCTGGCCATGTCAGTGGCTTACTACCGCATGCCTGGCTTGCCCAAGGACCTCGTGCGGGTTCCGATTGATCCCGTTTCGGTGGCGGTGGATTGGCTGCAAGAGCAAAGCTACGTCGACGCGTCTGGAATAGGTGTGTTGGGAGGGTCCTGGGGCGGGACGATTGCGATGGCCGCCGCGTCGCATGACCAGCGCCTGCGCGCCGTGGTCTCGATAGTGGGAAGTCCAGCGCCCTTCCGAGGCATACGGCGAGATATCGCACCAGCCGATTTCCGTGCGGTCGATGAGCCCGGTCTGACCTTGAAGGGGAAAGATCTGCCCTTCCTGCCGTATATGGAGGATTCGCGATGGTTTGATGAGGAAGACGCTACGGCACAGTCAGCGTTGAAATCTGCCATGTTGCCGATCGAGAAGATCAACGGCCCGCTCATGCTCGTAGCAGCGGGAGACGATCAGCTTGGTCTCTCTGGTGAGATGGCGGCGGTGGCGAGTGGCTATCTGGCGAATCATCATCGTGATAAGCCGGACGAGATCGTCTATTTCAGTGATGCCGGGCACTTGATCTCCCTGTTCTGGCAGCCAACCACGTATCGACACGACCTAGGTCCTCACCTCCAAGTGGGCGGCACTCCCAAGGGCTATGCGCGCGCGGATCGCGAGGGTGGTGCGGCTGTCATCCGATTCCTGCGAGCGGCACTGAAAAGTGAACGTGACTCGCTCCCCTCGTCGAAGTGAACGAATCGGCAGTTCACCCTGCGCAGGCCGAGCGCCAAGCTCTCGGGCTCTGCGGTTGACCGGGTTTTGGAGGAACACGTGATCCCCAACGTTTTGAGCATTGCAGGAACAGACCCCACCGGCGGCGCCGGCATTCAAGCAGACCTTAAAGCGTTCTCAGCGCTGGGTGCCTATGGCATGACTGTCATTGCTGCCGTTGTCGCCCAAAACACCCAAGGTGTCCGGCGATTTGTAGCGCTTGACCCCGATTTCGTGCAGGCACAGCTTGAGGCTGTCTTCGATGACGTGCGCGTGGATGCAATCAAAATTGGCATGGTTGCCAACGCGGGCGTTGCCCGAGCCATCGCCAAGACGCTCCGTGAGCGTGCCACGTGCCCTATTGTTCTGGATCCAGTGATGGTGGCCAAAAGTGGTGACCGCCTCTTGGAGGAAGACGCGGTTGCGGTGCTGAGAGATGAGCTGCTCCCGCTATGCACGATCGTCACTCCCAACTTGCCCGAGGCCAGTGATTTGCTTGGTGTACCGGAGGCCGCCAGCATTGAGCAGATGCATCAAACCCTGGATGCAATGGTGAATCTTGGGAGCGAGTGGGTGCTGTTGAAGGGCGGACACCTGAAGGGTGCTGAGAGCACTGACCTGCTGGCCGGACATGGAGGGAGGTGGACCTTCAACGCACCGAGGATCGCCACGCGCAACACGCATGGAACCGGCTGCACGCTATCGGCGGCACTTGCCGCGTTGATTCCCAAAATGCCCGTAGCCGATGCAGTAGGGGAGGCGAAGGCCTATCTAAGCGGTGCGATAAGCGCAGCTGAGAAGCTCGACGTAGGCCAGGGTCAGGGTCCTGTCCACCACTTCCACGCCTTGTGGCGTCAGTCGCTGCAAGGGACTTAGACCGCTCTCAAAGTGATGGCTGACCTTTGACACCAGGAATTCCCTATGCAGAACACCTCTGACTCGACAGTGCCCTCACGCCCGCACGTCCGGATAGCGATGCCCATCAGGCTGCTGCTGGTGGCATGCGTGCTTGCATTGGCATATTTTCCGTGGCTCCCATTCCCTTGGCGCATGCCCTTCGTCGGTCTGCTGGGCATGACGTTCGTTTGGATGGAGATGCGCTCACCGTCGTATTGCGGGCTGCAACGGCGATCACTCGGCCAGACGCTGGCGTGGACGGCCCTGGTGGTCGGGATTGTCGTGGGCCTTGTCGACCCGCTCATTCAACCCCTCGTGGATCATCTGACGGACACAAAGGCCGACTACAGCGGCTACGGACCGTTGTTTGGCAATTTGCCTGCTGCACTGACGCTTGTTGCTGGCGCTTGGCTTAGTGCGGCAATCGGCGAGGAACTCGTCTTTCGCGCGTTCCTCATGCACCAGCTTCACGCGCTATTCGGTGGGGTGCCTGGTCGCATCTATCCCGCGTCGTTGACGGGCGGACTGGTCTTCGGCCTCATGCATGCAAATCAAGGGCTGTCGGGAATCCTCGTGACGGGTCTGGTCGGTGCACTCTTTGGGTTTGCCTACCTCCGATCTGGGCGCAACCTCTGGTCGCTCGTGTTGGCGCACGGCTTGATCGATACGTGGGGAGTGGCGACGCTCTACCTTGGTTGGTATTGATCAAGTTGACTGTTGTTGACCGAGGCACCACGTTCGGATGGCACGCTTTGACAGGTGCGTTTGGCTATCGATGGCCGTCTTCCGGATTTGGGGATGGGGCAGGGCTCCCTTAAGTCACGAGACGGCGTGCAGGGGTCAGAGGGGATGCCGACGGTTGAGATGGAACCCGGAAGTTTTTGCATCCCGTGGCCCTCCTCAGGCGACGGCATGGTGCCCGATTGAAGTCTATGTGCCTGAAGCAGAATCGGGCGCAGCAGCGGCCCACCTCGGTATGCGGCTGCCCCAAGCTCAAGGCGGGCCAAGCACCGAGCTTGCAGCGGCGATAAGCCGCGAAGCGCGAGGCGATTGTTCGAAGGCAGGACTGGCTCCCCCTATGCCGAGGCCAAGGCGCGCCCGCGCCGAGTCGCGCCAGGAGAGTGCCCCATGACGCGCTTGTAGGCACGACTGAACGCTGCCTGCGAGGCGTAGCCCAGGCGCTCTGCCACGACCTCGATGGACAGGCTCTGATGGGTCAGCCATTGACTTGCCAACTGCATTCGCAGCTCAGTCACGTACCGCAGCGGCGCGGTTCCCATGACGGTCTGGAACCGGTCTGCAAAAACAGACCGTGAGATGTTGGATGCTGCAGCGAGCGCTTCGACGGTCCAGTCATGCCCGGGATCTCTGTGCAGCGCAAGCAATGACAGCGATAGACGAGGATCGCGCATGGCCATGACCAGGCCGGACGCGCCGTCGCAACCGCGCTCGACCCAGTCACGCACGATCATGGCGGCCACTGCATCCGCCAGCCGGGCGAGAATTCCTGCAAATCCGATGCGACCGGAACACACCTCGCGCTTCATCGCGTCGACGATCGGCAACAGCCCAGGAAACTGAGCGGCGTTGCCATCGGCCAACATCACCGCCGGCATCAACTTGCTCAATCCTTGCATGCCCCCCAGATCGAACACCATGCATCCGTGGAAGAGCACCGCGCTTGGCACGGCATGGGTGCTCGGGCACGTGTCTATGCCACTCACCGTGTCGCCTAGTGGGGCGGCGTCTATCGTTTCCAGGCACTGGACCGGATGGTCCTCGCCAGACAACAACGCGTGGCCTTCTGCGCGGGGAAGAAGCACGACGTCCCCGGCAGAGAGAAGGTGTTGGCTGCCGTCCGCGCCACGAAGAATCGCGGTGCCCACTGCCAGGTAATGGAAATAGGCATGGCCTGGCTTCGGCGGAAATCCAAGACCAAAGGTCGGCCCGGTCTGAATGCGCCGGTATTGGACGCCATGCAGCCGCATGCCGGTCAGCAGCTCGTTGATCAGATCCGTGGGCTGGGGTGTAGCGTGGCTCATGAGACGGCTCGGGGTTTCGATCAAAAATACAGGTTGGACAATCATAGATCATCCTGACGTGGCTCCCTAAACTCTCGGCTGCACGAATGCACTGGGATCTTTGATGAGCAATAACGTAGTTGATGCTGCAGGCGCGCGTGATTCTGTGGCCACGGATAGCGGGGAGCCGTCTTCATCGGCATGGGTGGCCGTATTTTCGCTGGCCATGGGTGTTTTCGGGCTGCTCACGGCCGAATATCTGCCTGCCAGCCTGTTGACGCCGATGGCGGCGGACCTGGGGGTGTCGGAGGCGCTGGCCGGTCAAGCCGTGACGGTTACTGCGGTCGTGGCCCTGTTCGCTGGGCTCCTTGTGCCGCGGCTGACCCGCTCGATAGACAGGCGGCTGGTGCTGTTGAGTTTCACGGCTCTGATGATCCTCTCCAACGCCTTGGTGGCATTGTCGTCCAGCATGGGCGTCCTGCTGGTGATGCGCGTCCTTCTGGGCGTCGCGCTGGGCGGTTTCTGGAGCATGGCAGCGGCCGTGGCCATGCGGTTGGTGCCGCCGCAGCGCGTGCCTCGCGCGCTGTCCATCATCTTCAGCGGGATTGCGGTCGGCACGGTGGTTTCCGTTCCTTTGGGGAGCTACCTGGGCGGGCTGCTGGGCTGGCGCAGCGCCTTCTGGGCGGCGACGGCGGTAGGTGGACTCACGTTTGCGTTCCAGTGGTTCACGCTGCCCCGCATGGCCCCGCGCAAGGCGGCAGTCCCCGAGTCGGTGGTGGGGCTCCTGCGCAGGCCAGGCATTGCAATCGGCATGCTGGGCTGCGTTCTGGCACACACCGGTCAGTACTCGCTCTTCACCTACATCCGCCCCACGTTGGAGAGCCTGGGGCAGGTGAGCGCTGATGGCCTGGCGCTGATCCTGCTCGGGTTCGGTGTGGCGAATTTTGTCGGCACATTACTGGCCGGTTGGCTTATGGAGCGCAGTTTGAAAGTCACGTTGGTGATCATGCCCGCCTTGGTGGGCGTAGCCGCTCTGGGCATGCTCCTGTTGCCGGTGGGCGTTGGCGGGCTATCGATCCTGGTTGCGCTCTGGGGCCTGGCCTTCGGTGGCGTGCCCGTTGCCTGGTCGAACTGGGTCGCGCGTGCGGTGCCCGATCAGGCCGAGAGTGCCGGCGGGATGGTGGTCGCAGCGGTGCAGTCTTCCATCGCAGCGGGAGCTGCATTGGGCGGCCTGGTGTTCGGGCTGGGGGGCATCGTTGCAGTCCTCACCGTGGCTGCGGCGGTGATGCTCCTCGCCAGCCTGCTCATCGCGTTCCGGGTCAGGGTGAGCTCGGCGGCGTTGTCGGCAGGTCCGGCGTTGCATATTTAGGCGGCCACACCAGGAATGCACATCGGGATTCAAGGACCGTCGATGCGGTCGGCGTCCTGTCTCAGCTTCCGCTAAAGTGCTCGGCCCTGTTTTAACTGGCGCTCGCTCCCGGGCGTGCACTTGAAGGACGTTGTTGTTGATGGTGGTGAAAGGTCTGGTGGTGTTGCTTTTGGTTCTTCCTTCCGTTCCTGGCGTGGCAGCAGAGCTGGTCGGCCGCGCGACGGTCACGGACGGAGACACCCTCACCGTGGCGAAGCAGCGCATCCGCCTCTGGGGCATCGATGCCCCGGAAAGCGCGCAGCAATGCACCGCCAAAGATGAGCGCGCTTGGCCCTGTGGGCGTCGGTCAGCCGCCGCGCTGGACGGCTATCTGCTGGAGAAAACCGTTCGTTGCCAGCCCAAGGACACGGACCGCTATGGCAGGGTGGTAGCGGAGTGCTTTGTTCAAGGGACGTCAGTCAACCGGTGGATGGTGCGCTCCGGTTGGGCGGTCGCGTATCGCCAGTACGCCACGGCATTCATCGCAGACGAAGCCGACGCGCGCCGGCACCAGCGGAACCTCTGGCAGGGGCCGTTTCAGATGCCAGCTGACTACCGTCGCAGCAAGCATGAGCAGACGGCACGACAAGCCCCGGTGGCCGCGCAGCCGGCGCCGGGCGGATGCCGCATCAAGGGCAACATCTCCCGGCAGGGCAAGAAGATCTACCACGTGCCCGGCCAGCGGGACTACGCGCACACGCGCATCGACTTGAGCCGCGGCGAGCGCATGTTCTGCAGCCCTTCGGATGCACTGCGGGCAGGGTGGCAGCCGGCGAAGCGCTGAGCTTCTCAGACCCTCCCATGCAGGCGGCGGCGCAGCGCACCGGCTGCCGTCGCGATGGCCGTCGCAGGCACCGCCAGTACCAGTGCATACACCAGTCCGGCCAGCAACAACGGGCCAACGCCCGACATCACGGCCACCACCGGCACCTGCAGCATCATGAGCAACAGTCCCCATAGCCACGCCTGCCTGGGAAAACAGGCGCCTAGAATTGCGGCGATGCCCAGTGCGATGGGATAGACGACGGTCCAGAACGCGGGCGCGTCCCAAGGCTCGCCGCCCGGCGTCTGCCAGGCGACCAGCATCCAGAAAACCACGCCTACCTTCAGCGTGACAGCACTGGCTGCAAGGGAATTTTCCGTCATCCGCATCGTTGCTCTCCGGCATGAAGATGCAGCATGCCACCGTCGTGCTGACGGTGTATGACCAGCACCGGCATGGCCACTCCTGCACTTGAAGCACGGCATTGCCCCTGGGTTGGCTTCGCGATCGTGTCGACCTTTGGCTTTGCCAATGTCGGCGTGGACATCTCGGGGATCGCGATGAGCGCCGTTCTGGGGCCGCCGCCCTTGGGCATCGCTGCTGGGCTGAGCTGGATCAAAAGCTCGTTGGCCAGGTTCAAGACCGCTTGGCCCACGTCCCGGCCAACCCACATGGGTTGGCCGGGACATTGATCAGCGAACGTGATCCAGGAACTGACGATGGCGTTCGTATTGGTCCAGCACATCGTGGATCAACTGCACTTTCGGCCAACCCATGACGTCGTAGTCCTGTCCGCCTTCGCGCAGGTACACCTCAGCCCGATAGTGGCGGGTCCCCTCGCTCACTGGGCGGCGTGGATCCTGCAACGCGAAGGTGGGCGGTTCGTAAGGCTGAGGACGCACGGAGTAGAAGAAGTCCATTTCCTCGCCGTGGCCTACGCGTAGCCAGGCACGCCCGTCTTCTCCCTCGGTGACTTCAACAGGAAGGTCCTGCTTGCGCAGCTCCACCGCAACCTCTTGGAGGGCGGGCAGCACCTGTTCCCTGATAAAGCCAACCACCTCGATCTTGACGGGATTGTGCGCGAGCAGTTTAAGTCTCGCGCGCCAGTCGCCGCTGGTGCCTGGAAGCAGCCGTGCGTCGCGCGAGATTGAGCGCTTCGTTGCATCCAGATGCATGGCTTTGAGCAGGCCCCAGCACATCAAGATCATGACCACGGTAAAGGGCAGTGCGCTGGCAATTGTGGCTGCCTGGAGGGACTCCAGTCCGCCAGCGATGAGCAGGGCAACGGCGATGCCTCCAACCAAGAGTGCCCAGAAGATGCGCTGCCASACCGGCGACTCTTCCTCACCCTTGGAGGTCAGCATGTCTATGACCAAGGCGCCTGAGTCAGCCGACGTGACAAAGAACAACGCGACGAGCACGACGGCCAGCGAGGAGGTGATCATCGTCAGTGGAAGGTGGCGCAGGAATTCAAACAACGCCATGGAGCTGTCATTCGAAACGGCCGTGACGAGCTCCTGAACACCTTCGGATCGGACCATGAACAAGGCGGAGTTGCCGTAGATGGTCATCCAAAGGAATGTGAACCCCAGCGGCACCAGCAAGACGCCAACCACGAACTCACGCACCGTGCGGCCTCGCGAGATGCGGGCGATGAACATGCCAACGAAGGGCGACCAGGCAATCCACCAGCCCCAGTAGAACAAGGTCCAGCCACCGAGCCAACCACTTGGCTCATAGGCATACAGGTTGAATGTCATCGAGAACAGCTGGGAGGCATACATTCCGGTGTTCTGTACAAATGCCTGCATCAGGTGGACGGTGGGGCCGCAGACAAGCACGAATGCAAGCAGTGCGACGGCCATGATCATGTTGATCTCAGAGAGTCGGCGCACACCGCTGTCCAGGCCTGCCACCACTGATCCCGTGGCGACCAGGGTGATGATGCCGATCAGCGACACCTGCACGAGGGTGCTGACTTCCAGGCCAAACAAGTAGTTCAGTCCGGAGTTGATCTGCATTACCCCCAGGCCAAGCGACGTGGCCAGGCCAAAGATGGTGCCAAGGGCTGCAAACGTATCCACCGCATGGCCGATGGGGCCGTGGATGCGTTCTCCGATGAGCGGATAGAGCGCCGATCGCACCCGGAGCGGCAGGTTGTGGCGATAGGCAAAGTAGGCCAATGCCAACGCAACAACAGCGTAGATGGCCCAGGCATGCACACCCCAATGGAAGAAGGTGATACGCATCGCCTGGCGAGCTGCCTCGGCAGACTCGGCCGTGCCGGTCGGCGGGGTAGCGTAGTGCATGATCGGCTCTGCCACGCCGAAGAACATCAGGCCAATGCCCATGCCTGCCGCAAAGAGCATGGCAAACCACGAGGCATAGCTGTAATCAGGGCGACTGTGGTCTGGGCCGAGCTTGATGCGCCCGTAGCCACTGATCGCTACACCGACCACAAACACCAGGAAGCCTGCGACCGATAAGATGGTGAACCAGCCCGCGTCATTGGCGGTCCAGTTCTTGGCTGCTGTGAACCAAGTCGTCGCTTTTTCTGGAACGAAGATGGATAGCGCCAACAGTAAAAGCACGATGGCCGCAGTGGGAATGAACACCTGCGGCAAGATGCGCTGGCGAACAGGAGTGGATGGCGGAGCTGGGCTCTGCATAAATTCCTCCGGTTGATGATCGTTGAAGCAGGAGTGCGACTTGYGCTTAGAAATAGAACCCGATGTTGAGGTTGAGTCGGCTATGCCAGCGGGAGGGGCCGCCGTCATCGATTCCGATGCCGTCCCCGCCTGCAAACCACATGTTCTTGCCCGCAATCCAGTCCACGTAAGTCAACATGATCCCTTTTTGCAGGCTGCATCCGGTCACGTTCTGCCATGAATCCCTCACGCCTTGGCTGCGTCCCATCGGGCGCGTCATACTGAGGTTGTTGTAGCAGGTGATGTCATCGAGCCAGCGCTGCTCACCGAAGGAGTAGGCCACGTTTGCGCTGGGGACATCGGCTTCCGACGCAATCTCAAAGGGGGCAAGGAAGGCAGACATCGCAATCCGGTCGCCTGGCACGCTGTAACGGTAGCGAGCCCATTGCAGCTGGGTCGTCCAGCCATCCCGTTTCCACTGGGCATGCAGCGCAGCACCCTGGTGACGATAGTGACGGCGGGTAGTGGTGTTCTGAACCTGACCACTGAATCCAGAGGCCCCGAGCAGCACCTCACCGTTATGCAAGGCGCTGGTGTGTTCGTATCTGAAGTGAACGCGCTCTCGTTCCCTGTAGGGCAGGTCAGCAGTCTGGGCCACGTCAAAGGAGTATCGGTTGTAGCGAGAGCCGCTTCCGTATTCATCCCCCGAGAACCAGCCGACTATCCAGTGATGGTCGCCACGTTCATGGCTGAGCGTCACACCCGGATCGTAATCGTCCTCAATGCCAAGGTAGTAGCCTGAGCCGAACCAGAAGCTCTGCGAGACGGTAGGCAGGAGTCCGAAGGGAACCTGCTGGATGCCGGCCTTGAGCTGCGTTGCTTCGTTGAAATTCCATCCGGCGTAGGCATGGTGGACGGCATCGAAACCGTCATACCAGCGATATTGGGCAGAGAAGAAAAGCGGGCCAGCTCCGGCTTTTACGTCTGCGCGAAGCAGTTCAAGTTGCAGGCGGCTTGTGGGGCCGTAGTCCAGCCAGCCATAATTGAACCGGATGGCGCCACCCACATCGACAAATGGTTCAACAGGAGTGTTGGGCGCTTCTTGAGCGTGGATTGTGCCTGTGGCCGTTGCAGCAACACACAAGTAAATGAGGGGAAATACCTTCACGATAGTGTCTCGTGGCCTCCATTTTGCGAATGAAAGCGTCCAAGTCTAACGCGTAAGCGTAGGCCACCCAAGTCCAAGGCTCTGTCTTCACGGCGCGTGAGGCCGGACAGGATGGGAGTTGCGCGCATTGGGCGATATGGAACCACGCAGCCCGTGAAAGCGACGGGAGGGTGGATCTCGATACAGAGGTTCCAGCGCTGGTGAGTGGTAGTGCCAGGATGGATGTGCCGATGTCCATTCGTAGCGATCATCCCAATCTCAGGTCTCAGTGACCAGACGCTACTGCCTGGCGGGTAGCTGCGTCTTGAGCGCGTTGATGTTCTACCGCAGCGATCGCCCGAAGCTTTTCTTGATCCCGGGAGAATTTCAGCGTTTGCACTGCGCGCTCCAAAGACGCGTCGGCGTGGCGTCGAGCGGCTTCGCGAGTGGCGGGTGAGCAGCCGGCGCAGAGGGCGGCGAACGCTTTTTGCAGCCTGATGTTGACTTCAAGAGACCCTGCTGCATCGGTCGATATGGGCGCAAACACATCTTCGAACAGGTCGTCCACATCCAGTTGAGCGATGTGGACGTGGGAATACCGCACTTTGTCAGGCTCACCTGCGCAGGCCAAGGCATCCCATCTGAGCAGAAGTCGCACACAGGTACCGATGACCGTGATGCACGTGCCAGGATCATTGACGGCAGGAGACATGGATCGCACGCCGATCTCGGCGAGGACGACCAGGCCGTAACGCGGATCGTTCTCCATCCTGCGAGAACCGCCGATGGTGAGCGCTTCAATCATCTGTGTTCTTTGATCGTCGTTGAGAAGGCCCCCAACGCTCAGAAGTGCGCGATTGGGAGTCGCAAAGGTGCCTGGCTGACAGGTCAAATAGACCGTCAGCTGGTGTTCCTCCGCGATGGCATTGAGCCGCTGCACATCAATGTGCTCAACGTACCCAACATCCGCGGCGAAGACATCAATGGTGTTGCTTGGCGCTATGCCACTGTAGGGAATCCCGCCGAGAAACGGCGCATCTGCGCGCTGCTTCATCGACTTCAACGTGGCTTTTTCAACCAGATCAACCGTTTCTCCCAGCCGTCCAAAGCGGGAAAACTGCTCGATGGCCCGAAGGAGTGTCACGGTGATGACGATGATGACCGCTATGGTCGCTCCGAACAGGACAAGTCGTCCGCTGTCCCCATAGATACCCGTGCTGAGTGCGATGAGCCCGACGATGGAGAACAGGAACGCACCAACGAACGTCGCCAGCGTACCTTGCGCCCGGGTATCTTCAATCAGTAATCGAGAGGCGCGCGGCGTGGCGTTGGTGGACGCCGAGCCGTAAGCGGCAACCATCGTTGAAAGGGCGAAGGTCGTGACCGTCAGCATTGAGGCGGCCAGGATGCCGAGGATGTTGCCGACCGAATCAACACCAATCTGGGTGGCGAGCCCAGTCGGTAACACGAACTTGGCGGCAGCGCCTGCCAGGGCGGTTACGATACCCAATACCCCGTAAAGAGTGGATCGGAACCACATTCTCCTGCTGATCCTGAATAGGGTCAGCCGCCACTTGGTCATCATGGGGCAGTTGCTCAGCTTTGATGGAGTCAGTATCCCAGCTGTATGGGCTTGGGCGCGTCAACGCCAAGTGTCCGGCCTCAACCCGCTCTCCTGTCGCCTGCCACAGCCGTATCCGAGCTTCGAGCAGCGCGCTATGGCGACTCGGCACACCCGCTTGCATTTTCGGGTGCTGGAGGATATTTACAGCAGCTGTAGTCACGGCAACCATCATGCGCAAGGCCGATCGTCTGTTCCAGTTGGTCAATCTGATTCGTGTGCGACAGCCAGTTACTGCGGCGGTGCTGGCCACAGAGCTGGGTATTTCCGTGCGCAGCATCTACCGCTATATGGATGACCTGTCCGTGGCCGGTATACCTGTCTATGGCGAGGCGGGCATTGGCTATAGCCTCAAGCCCAACTTTGAATTACCGCCCCTGACCTTGGATGCGTCAGAGCTCGAGGCATTGCAATTGGCGGTGGAGATGCTGGCCTGCAGTGGTGGCGGACACCTGCAGCCAGCGGCGCGTTCGTTGTTGCATAAGCTGCAGGCGGCATCCCCCTCCGGTCCTCCCAAGCCGCGCATCGCCCGAGCGCTGCGCGCAGTGCCTGTGTCGCTGCCGTGCTGGCAGCCACTGCATACGGCCGTTCGTGAAGGTGGCACCGTGCACCTGCGCTATCGCTCTCTGCAAGGGAGGCTTAGTGAGCGCACAGTGCTTCCGTTGGGCCTGTTTCACTGGGGGCAGCATTGGACACTGGGCAGCTGGTGCGCGCTCCGGCAGGACTATCGGGACTTCCGCTTGGATCAGATCGAATCGCTCAGCAATGCCGCGCCTTTGACGGTGCCAGAGCATGTGGCACTGGAAGCGTATCTCCAACACCAACAAAGCGCTTGGGACGGACGCGCCTACTGACACCCCGGTGGCAGCAGGGGGTGGGCAGACTGCACGTTCACCCCATGAGGAACCCTTCCTATGCAAGTCACTTCTTCCGTGCTCGAACTGGCCGTGTTTACAGTAAAACCGGAGGCGCACGCGCAGATGCCCAGGCTACGTGAACAGCTGCGCGCTGCCATCGCACAGTTCCCCGGGTTGATCGATTACCAGCCGTTCTCGCCGATCGGCGAGGACGACCGATTCGTTGACATCGCTCGCTGGCAAGACCTCGCCAGCGCTCAGGCGGCGGCGCAGGCGTTTGCCGGTGGCGATGCACGTTTCGCCCCTTACTTGGCTGCCATCGAGGAACTACACCTGATGCGGCATTTCGTACCGGGCTGAGGCCGCTGCGGACTCTTCACATTGAAGGACTCGAAGCAGGTTGCAGCATTGTCGACGCCTGCTACCAACGCCGCCCCGCAGGGCGGTGTTGGATCTGGACGTAGCCAATTCAGGTCGTCTAGACGGGTGAGCCCCGCTACTTCATTGCCTCCAGCGGCACCAGCGACGCCCATACCAGCAGCAGGGCAAGCCACAGCCATCGCCAACGACCCATGCCGTGCCACGCCGCGCGCCACGGGCCGGGCAGTTTTTCATGACTCATGTCTGCCGCCTTTTGGCTGCTGATCGCAGCGAATCCACTGTGCGAAGTCCGTAGAGATACACGCCGGTGAAGCACAGCCCGGTCAACAGCGTGCCGGCCAGCAACCAGAGCAGTCGGATGGGCCAACCGCCGAAGCTGCCGAAGTGCAGGGGATCGGCCATTTCGGCGATACGCTGATGGACCCCCAGCGCACGGCCGTCATGCATGCCGATCACGTGCCCGGTGCGCAGGTCCACGGCGATGTTGTTGGCCCGCTCCCGCACCAGCCAGGCGTCGGCCTCCCCCAGGAACAGGATGCTCCCGCCATCGCGTGCGGGAATGGCGCCGAGGATGTGAAGGCCGGGCCATTGCTGGCGGACGGTCTGCACCGCAGCGTCCACAGCGGCCGGGTCGACGGCGGCAGCGCGGTCATCGCCCTCGGCCAGTCGCATGGTCGGCGCGGCCGGTGCATCGCCGCCAAGGGATTCGATCAGATACCACGCGCCGGTCAAGCCGATCAGCAGCAAAAACCAGAGTGACCAAACCCCGGCCAGGCGATGGACATCGCCCCACAGGCGGCGCGGTCGCGAGGGGTCGGGCCGTTTGAAGAAGCCGCGCCACCACTTCTTGTAGATGTACAGGCTGCTCAACAGCGACAGCAGCAACGGGATGGACAGCGCCGCCACCAGTGGCACGCCCCAGGCCACCGGCAGCATCAGGTGGCGGTGGGTGTTGCGCAGCAGCCGTTGCGTATTGAACCAGCCCGTGTCGCCGGTCACCTGCGCGGTATACGGGTTGATCCAGACAAAGCGTCGCTTGCCATCGGGCAGGCGCATCTGCGCGCGCGCCGCGAACAGGCGCGTGTGACCGGCGGAGATGCCTTCCAGCTCCCAGTCCGGATGTGCCGCCTGCGCGGCATGGATGACCGGCCCCCAGCCGGCCTGCTCACCCCCATCGGCCACGCGCATGGGGGCGTGCAGCAGCCAGTCGATCTCCTGCGAGAACACCGCCAGCGTGCCGGTGAGGCAGACAAAGCCCATGAACAGGCAGAGCTTCAGGCCGAGCCAGCTGTGCAGATCGAACCACAGCCGGCGCCCACTCCCGCTGCGTGCAGGGCGGTGGGGGGGCGCTGGCGTAGGCTGGCGCATGGGCGGGCTCAGAAGGCGTACGCCGCTTGCACGTACACGCGGCGTGGCTCACCCGGAAAGTGGCCGGTGCGCTCGGTGAAGCCACTGGCCGCATAGACCTTGTCGAACAGGTTTTTGACGTTGGCCTGGAACTGCCACTGCTGCCACTGCGTCTTCCAGCTCATGTCGAACACGGTATACGGCTTTACCCGTTGGCCATCCAGGCTGACGCGCTCATCCACGTAGTCGGCGCCAAAGCCGATGGCGGAGTTGATCGCCGGCAGGTCGTAGCGCGTCCACAGGCCGAGCTTGTTCTGCGGCGCATTGGCGAAGCGATCGCCGGAGGCATTGGTGATGCCGTTGCTGCCGGCATCCTTCACCCGCGCATCGTTGTAGGCGTAGGTCAGGTTGAGCACCCAGCGGTCGGTGACATCGGCCAGCAGATCCAGCTCCATGCCCGTACTGCGCACCAGGCCCAGGGCGGCCAGCTGGTTGACGCCGTCCACGATCTCGCCGGTGGCCTGCACGATATTGCTGCGGTCGATCCGGTACGCGGCCAGGTTCAGGGTGACGCGCTCGGCCAGCAGGGATTTCAACCCGACTTCCCATTGTTTGCTGCGCTCGGCATCGAACGGGCCGCCCGCCTCGGCGCTCTGGTTGGCCGCGCTCTGGGGCATGAAGCCGCTGGCGATATTGGCGTAGACATTCACGCCTTCCCGCACGGTATACGTGCTGCCCAGACGCCAGCTGATGTCGTTGCCGTCCACGCGGGTGCCGGCAACGCGGTCATCGTCCTTGAAGCCATCCCAACGCAGTCCGGCCAGCACATGCCAGCGCGGGGTCAGGGTCAGTTCGTCCTGGAGGTAGCCGCCATAGCGCTTGCTGCGCGTGCTCGTGCTGCGCCAGGGCAGGGCGGCCAGGTTGTAGTCGCGCCACGAACTTGCGCCATACACCGGGTTGAACAGGTCGATGCCCGGCACCGGGCCGGCACCCCGCGCCAGATCCGCGCTGTTGGCCGTCTGCGCGGTGAAGTCGGCATCCTGCTGGTACACATCGGCGCCGAACAGCACCTTGTGCTCGATGCTGCCGGTGCTGACGCGCCACACGGCGTTGGCGTTGGCGGTGAATGCATCGTTGTCGCGGATCTGGTTGCGCAGCTGGCGGGTCATCCACTCGGGTACACCGTCGCGGTTGCGGTCGATCAGCCCCATCGGCTCGTGGTAGATCTGATGCTCGTTGTTCTCGAACCAGCGTGCACCCACATCCACGTCCAGGTTGGTGCTGGGCGAGAAGCGGTACTGGGCCAGCGCAACCTTGGCGCGCATGTCGAGAAAGTCGCTGGCTTCGTTGTGATTCCAGCGACGGTCGGTGAGAAAACTGCCGTTGTCGTCCACCGGCACGCCACGCAGGCGGTTGCCGCCCAGGTTCTGGGTGATGTCGGTGAACTGCAGGGTCAACTCGCCGGTGTCGCCCACGTCGAAGGCCAGCGACGCATCACCGATCACGCTTTCGCTGTCCGCGTTCCAGCGCACGCCCTGTTCGGTGTCGCCATAGAGCCCGGCGCGGTAGCGCACGCTGCCCGCGGTGTTCATCGGCCCGGTGGCCTCGATCGACGCCGCCCGGAAATCGTTGTTGCCGGCCTGCAGTTCGATACGGCGTTCGGGCGTGGCTTTGGGCTTGCGCGTCACGTAGTTGATGACGCCCCCGGCATCGCCGCCGCCGTACAGGGCGCCGGCCGGTCCCTTCAGGACTTCCACGCGCTCGATGTTGAACAGCTGCGGCACCGAAAAGCCGGCATAGGGGTCGCCGCGCAGCCCGTCATACAGCACGTTTTCCTGGCGGAAGCCGCGCAGGGTCACGCCGGCATAGCTGAAGAAACTGATGCCGCTGATGCTGCGGTACAGGTCGGTGATCTGGCGGGCCGCCTGGTCTTCAATCAGCTCACGCGGTACCACCTGGATGGACTGCGGCACCAGCGCCAGCGGCGTTTCCGTCCGCGTGCCCACCGTGGCGTCGTCCACCCGGTAGAGGGTCTGGGCGCGGCCGAGCACCTGTACTGCGTCGAGCTGCTGCACATCGGCGGAGGAGGGAGGAGCGGCGTGGGCCGAAAGGCAGGCGAGGGTCAGGGACAGGCCCAGGGCGGAGGGGCGAAGTGGTGGGCGGGTCATCGGGGGCGGGAGACTAGGTGCGAATGAGAAAGATTAACATGTGGGGAGGTCAAATGCCTGCGTCTCAACGGGAGGTCCGGCCCGCTTCGGATCAGCCGCTCTGCCGCCCGCTGGCCGACGTGTGGGGGGACGTCACCCGCCTTCGTCAGTGATGCGCCGTCATGCTGTGGGCATTCTGGGGCCGCGAAGGTGGGCATCCGCGGGATCTCGACCCGCTGGTTTAGCAAGTCCCAAAATGGGACTTTGATTGCCGCATGAGAGTCATCGCCATTGCCACGCTCAGGGATTACGGGGCGGCGAACCCGCAAGCCGAACAGCCCTTGAATGCATGGCACGACGAGGCGAAGGCGGCCACATGGACGTCGCCGCAGGACATCAAGAACGCCTACCGAAATCCGAGCTTCGTTGCCAATAACCGAGTGGTGTTCAACATCAAGGGCAACGACCACCGTCTGATCGTGGCGGTCGCTTACCAAGTAGGCATTGTCTACGTGAAGTTTATCGGCACGCATGCCGAATACGATCAGATAGATGCCGCAACCATAGAGGTTGACTGAGATGAACATCTCCCCCATTCGTACCCCTGCTGATTACAAGGCTGCACTGAAGTCGATCTCCAAGCTTGTGGAGGCTGACCCCGCGCCTGATAGCCCGGAAGGCGAGTACCTGGACGTGATGGCCACGCTCATCCAGGCGTATGAAGCCAAGCAGTTCCCCATAGAGGCGCCGGATCCGATCCAGGCAATCAAGTTCAGGATGGAGCAAGCTGGGCTTGAGCCGAAAGATCTTGCAGCATCGATTGGCAAGCCAAACCGCGTGTATGAAGTGCTTAACGGAAAGCGCGGCTTGTCCATAGAGATGATTCGCAACCTGCACAAGAACCTTGGGATTCCCGCAGAGAGTTTGATTGGTGCCTGATACGCTAAACCCCGCTTCGGCTGGGTTTTCTTCAGGTTCATCGCGAATTGGCTTGGAAGCTTGTTGGATCAACGGTGCCTTTTGGACTGCCTTTGCGCCGGAGCGTGTGCATGCTCATTCTCCAGTCGGCGTAGACGCAATGAACCAAATTTCGCGGTTCAAAAGAAACAAGCAATTTCCCATCTTCCGCATCAACCCGCATGGTGTCCATCGGAGTCTAGAAGCTCCTTGAAGAGTGTAAGTTGGACGTCCTGAGTCGGGAGGGTGGCTAATACAACACCCTTGCGGAAATACGCCCACCGAGCTTCGATCGGCTTCTAGCCTCCCGACACCCTCGCCATCCCGGCGAGGGCGATCCTTACAGGAGGTCCAACATGCACAGGTCCTGGGTGAGCCCGCCCGAATTCGTCCCGCCCAAGCGCAAGCCTTACGCCCGACCAGCCCCCACCTGCAAAGTGGGCGCGCAGCACTATCCCGCCCGCGAGGAGTACGGCAGCGATGAGGTCATTCCCTACGTGCGCCTGCGCGGCCGCTGGCTCGACAAGCTCGGCTTCGACGTAGGCGCACGCCTGAAGATTGAAACCAGCCCCGGCTGCATCACCCTCACGGTGGTGGAGCGCCCCGTGGTGGTGCCCAAGAAGATCCCCAGGAAGCTGCAGCGCACCGCCGGCTGATCGGGACGTGCCGCCAGCAGGCGGGCACAGCACGGCACTGCCGTGCGGATTGCATCCTATTTCACTAGCCAGCAGTAGGAGGAACTCATGAACGAGAGTGTCTTCATGCAGGTAACGATGGACGCCGGCTTACGCGCCCGCTTCCAGCAAGCGGCGGCACGCGAGCGTCGCCCCGCCACACAGGTGCTGCAAGCGTTGATGCGGGAGTATGTGACGCGTCATTCGGGGGCAGGGGAGGTGCTGGACGCTGCAGGCGCAGACCGGGATCTGGAGGAGATGGCGCACCGGCAGCAGGGGTGGCACTGCTGTCCGTTTGGCACGGGGTGAGCGCGGCACCGTCGCAAAGGTGCCGGGGAACACGGGAATTACGAGGCAATGCGCTGGCTTATGTGACGCATCTGGCCTTGCCGTTCCGCATACGCTGAACGTAATTTACGTTCAGCGTAGCGCTGGGTCATGCTTGTTTGCATGACCCGCACACCTACGTCCATCCGCTCTGTGTTCGCCCGCCGCCTTCGCGCGTGCCGGCTCGAGCAGGGCCTGACTCAACGCGCGTTGGGGGTGCTTGTGGGATTGCCAGAAGACGTTGCAGGCGTTCGCATCAACCGGTACGAGCGGGCCGTGCACAATTGCGATATCGAAACGGCGCAGAAGATTGCGCGCACCCTGGGCGTTTCCGTTGCCTATCTGTTTGCGGAAACGGACCAGCTTGCCGAGCTCATCGATGAGTTCGGCAAGCTGTCCGGAAAGGCGCAGGACGCATTGCTTCTGGAAGTGCGGCGTAAAGCGACCAGATAGCGCGCGCCCGCCGAGATCTGGCACCGCTTCCCACGCGCCCATAACTGCATTACCCATCAACCCATAGCCGTTGATCTGAGCTGGGCGGTCAGCAGGCGCGTCAGGCTGCGGCGCGCAAAGTACCCCTGCAGCTGCCTGGCCTTGATGGTCGTTGCCCTCAGCCGAGGGCGGCCATCGGTACCGTGGTCGATCCGGTAGCAGCGCGAAGCCCCGCACAGCTCTGCCTGGCTCGCGGTGACCGTCACCACGGTCACCTCCAGACTGGTGAAGTCTGCATCGGAGGCGATCTCCGGATTCTCCTTGCTGGCGCGCTCGATAAGCGTACGGAACCGGCCCAGATCTCGTTCGCCGCCGCTGGTGAGCGAGCCGACGTTGGTCGCACGGCGGACATCGTCGTCGTCGCCGTTAACATCCTGGCTCCAGCGTTCAGTGCGCTCGGGTATGACCGCGCGAACGACCTTGCCATCCGGCTCAATCAGGTCGATGACCACGTCAAGCAGATACACCGGTTCCAATCCCAGATTGGTCACGAAGCAATGCGCGTCCAGATCCTTGCCGGCGCCTGATGTGATCAGAATGGACGGTCGCTGCTGACGTCGGTAGCTGCGCAGGAAAAAGCTCAGGTAAACCACCCAGATCAGCGCCGTCACGCAGGTCATGGCGGCGGTTATCAGCGGGGCGAAATGAAGCAGGTTCTGAAGCACGATGGGCTGGATTCCGTAGGGCCGACGCAGGGGCACGCGCTAGCTGCATGATCGCCATTGACCCGCTTGGATCCTGTGAAACGCCCTGCGCCGATCGCGCAGGAGAACAGCGCGTGGCTTCAGAATGGGGATCGCCCGCAACGCAGGCGGCCTATGGGCAGTGGCAGATAATGGCCAGGCGACAGTCAAGGGAACGCGGGAGAGGGGCATTGATTCAACCTCCCGAACACGTGTCAGCCGCTGAGGCCTGGATCACTGCGGCGGTGCATCCGGGGACGCAGGGCCGCCAGCGGACCGTTGCGAAAACTCCACGAAACGCGCCGCCGAGATCGCCTGACGGCTGCCGCACGCTGGGCACTCCAGCACCGCGCCTCCGCCCGGTATGTTCGCAAGGCTTGGCGGGGCAGCGGCAGTGGTGACGTGATGGCAGGAAAGACATTCGGCCTGGACACTGAGCACTTTGGGCTCCTCGTCCGTGTCCGGCCGACCTGGCTGCACGTTCACTTCAAACAGATAGAACCGCCCTGTATTTGGCATGCTCACGCGTTCGCATTGAGGGCCCATGGGGTGACGGCGCGGGCCTGGGTCTGGATTTCATCATAGGCCGCCGCGACGGCCGGAGCCAGAGCGCCCGTGTCCCCGCCTGGCTTTGCCGGGGCCGGAGGGGCAGGGAGGGGCGTAAGAAGAGAGCCGCGATCGTCGGCTCCCTGATCGGCATTCACTCGCTGGATGGCACGTGAAGCGTGGGGCAATCCAACTACGGCAGTTCCACCACCACTTTTCCCTTCGCGCGCCCGCTTTCCACATGGGCCAGCGCGCCTTGGGTGTCCTCGAACGGGAACACCCGATCAATGACCGGGACGATTGCGCCGGACTCGACAAGCGATGTGATGTCGCTCAGTTGCGCCCCATCGGCCCGCATGAAGACGAAGGAATACGTCACCCCCTTCTGCTTGGCCTTGCTGCGGATGCCATGGCTGAGCAGGCGCATGACCTGCTTGAGCGGCCAGGCCAACCCGCGCGCGGTCGCAAAGGTGGGCGTGGGCGGGCCCGAGATGGAGATGAGATGGCCACCCGGCTTGAGGATCTGCAGCGAGCGCTCCAGTTCCTCCTTGCCCAGGCTGTTGAGCACCACATCGTAGTCGCGCAGTTCAGTGGCGAAATCCTGTTGCCTGTAATCGATGACCACATCCGCGCCCAGGTCCTTCACCCACGCCACGTTGGGCGTGCTGGTGGTGGTGGCCACGAACGCGCCAAGGTGTTTGGCCAGCTGGATCGCCACGGTGCCGACGCCGCCGGAGCCGGCCTGGATGAAGACCTTCTGCCCCGGTTTCAGCTGGGCGGTTTCGACCAGTGCCTGCCACGCGGTCAGCGCGACCAGCGGCAGCGAGGCGGCCTCCACCATGGTGAGGTTTTGGGGTTTGAGTGCCACGGATGCGGCGCTGACCGCGATGAACTCGGCGAACGTCCCGATGCGATCATCGTCGGGGCGTGCATATACCTCGTCGCCCGGTTTGAACTGGGAAACCCCGGCACCGACACGCTCCACCGTACCGGCCAAGTCGTTGCCCAGAATCAGCGGCAGGCGATACGGCA
Organism: Stenotrophomonas sp. P5_A9; assembly: GCF_056400525.1. NCBI lineage: Bacteria > Pseudomonadati > Pseudomonadota > Gammaproteobacteria > Lysobacterales > Lysobacteraceae > Stenotrophomonas > Stenotrophomonas sp. P5_A9. The sequence goes on along the minus strand of NZ_JBFULC010000008.1, from coordinate 67,184 downwards.
GGATCACCTTGAAGTCGCCCCGCCGGATCTTCGTGTCCAGCGCGTTGACGCTGGCCGCATGCACGCGGATCAGTACATCGTCGTCGCGCAGCGCCGGCGTTGGCACGTCATCGATCTGCCCCGTTTCGTTCTTGCCATAGCGGTGGATGAGGAAGGCTCTCATGCGCGATAGCGCTCTGCGGCCTGCGCCTGCCGGACGTCCGAGAGCAGGCCCTGGCGCGATGCCTCCAGCGTGTCCCAGCGTGCGGCCACATGCAGCGGCGGAATGGTCACGGTTTCGCGACGATCAAAGCCGACCAGGGCGGCATCCACCAGCTCGCCGACATCCATCACCTCCGGCAACGTGTTGATGTCGATGCCGGCACGCTCCCAGATCTCGGTGCGCGTGGTGGCAGGCAGCACGGCCTGCACAAAGACGCCCTTGGGTGACAGCTCCAGGCTGAGTCCCTGCGACAGGAACAGCACGTAGGCTTTGGTCGCACCGTAGACGGACATGCCGAACTCGGGCGCCAGACCCACTACCGAGCCGATGTTGACGATCGCGCCTTCGCCGGCGTCGGCCAAGCGGGGTGCAACGGCCGCGGCCAGGCGCGTCAGGGCGAGAGTGTTCAGCGTCACCAGCTGATCGATGCTGTCGGCCGATTGCGCGGTGAAGCCACCGGACTGGGCGATGCCGGCGTTGTTGATCAGGATGCCGATACGCGCATCGTCGCGCAGGCGGGTTTCCACGTTGGCCAGATCGGTGGGCTGGGTGAGGTCGGCCGGCAGGACGTCTACGGCGACCCCGGTGTCCTGGCGCAGGCGGGCGGCCAGCGTGTCCAGGCGCGTCTTGTCGCGCGCGACCAGCACCAGGTCGTGGCCGCGGCGCGCGAAGCGTTCGGCGTAAACGGTGCCGATGCCGCTGGAGGCGCCGGTGATGAGGACGGTGGGAAGCAGGCTCATGGTGTGTCTCTTGGAATGGGGTGGGCGAGAAGGGGTGCAGCGCGACGCTGTTGAACGGATTACTGCGGCGTCGGATCGGTCAATGCGGGGTAGTCGGTGTAGCCCTCCGCGCCGCCGCCGTACAACGTGGCGGGGTTCAATGCGTTCAAGGGCGCGCGGGTCTGCAGGCGTTCCACCAGATCGGGATTGCTGATGAAGGCACGGCCAAACGCGATGAGGTCTGCCTTGCCTTCGGCGAGGTGTGCGTTGGCCAGGTCCAGGTCGTAGCCGTTGTTGGCCAGGTAGGTGCCCTTGAAACGACCGCGCAGCCCATCGAAGTCGAAGGGCGCCACGTCACGCGGGCCGCCGGTTGCGCCTTCGACCACGTGCAGGTAGACGATGCCCAGCGCGCTGAGCTGGTCGACGATGTAGTCGTACTGCGGCTGCGGGTCGCTGACCGTGGCGATGGCGTTGGCCGGCGACACCGGCGAGATGCGCACGCCGGTGCGATCCGCGCCGATCTCCTGCGCCACGGCGGCGGTGACCTCCAGCAGCAGGCGCGCGCGATTCTCGATGGAGCCGCCGTAGGCGTCGGTGCGCTGGTTGGCGCCGTCCTTGATGAACTGTTCGAGCAGGTAGCCGTTGGCACCGTGGATTTCCACGCCGTCAAAACCGGCGGCGATGGCATTGGCGGCAGCCTGGCGGAAGTCGTTGACGATGGCCGGCAGCTCGTCGATCTCCAATGCGCGCGGTTCGGACACATCGACAAAGCCGTTGTGGACGAAGGTTTTGGTCTGCGCGCGGATGGCCGAGGCGGAGACGGGTGCGGCATTGCCGGGCTGCAGGTCCACGTGCGAGATGCGGCCCACGTGCCACAGCTGCACAAAGATGCGCCCGCCGCGGGCATGCACGGCATCGGTGACCGCGCGCCAGCCGTCAATCTGGTCCTGGGTGTAGAGCCCCGGCGTGTCCTGGTAGCCCTGGGCCTGCGCCGAAATCTGGGTGGCCTCGGTGATGATCAGGCCGGCCGAGGCGCGCTGGGCGTAGTAGGTGGCGGCCAGCGGGCTGGGCACCAGGCCGGCACCGGCGCGGTTGCGCGTCAGCGGGGCCATCACGATGCGGTTGGCCAGCGTCAGCGGGCCAAGGGGGTAGGGCTGGAAGAGCGTCGGGGTCGTCATGGGGTGTGGGGTCGTGATCGTTGACGGGGCGTTGCGGAGGGGCGGAAGCCCGCTCCGGGATAGGGCTGGCGCAATGATGATGACCGTAATCTTAGATGTCAATGGTTTGATGATGTGCGTAATCTAAGTGTGGTAAAGTGCCTTAYTTCCGCAGCACCGCGTTGCAGGGCATCGTTCATGAAGGTCACCAAGGCACAGGCGCAGGCCAACCGGGCGCACATCGTCGAAACCGCCTCCACCCTGTTCCGGGAGCGGGGATACGACGGCGTGGGCGTGGCAGACCTGATGGGGGCCGCGGGCTTTACGCACGGCGGCTTCTATAAGCACTTCGGGTCGAAGGCCGACCTGATGGCGGAAGCGGCGAGGTGCGGCTTGGCCAAATCGGCCGACGCCGCGGCCGGCACGGACCGGGAGAGCTTCGTGCGCTACTACCTTTCCCGCGAGCACCGGGACGCACCAGGCCAGGGTTGCACCATGGCAGCGCTGTGCACCGACGCGGCGCGTCAGCCGACGGCGGTCAAGGCGGCCTTTGCGGCAGGTATCGAGGCGCAGCTGGCGGTCGCTCCTACGCTGGAACAACAGGCCGACGCCGCCACGGCCGAGCAGGCGCGCGCGCGTCGGATCGCCTTGATGGCGCAGGCTGTTGGGGCGATGGTGCTGTCCCGGTCCTGCCCGGACGATTCGGCGCTGGCGGACGAACTTCTGGATGTCTGCCGGGCGGATGTGCTGGCGCGGATGCCAGGGGTGTCTACGGCCTGACGCGTGCCGGCCTCAGCCTGCGCAACCGATGCCACTGACCGCAAGAAGTGCCTCAGGCGAGTCCTCGCAGCGCATGCGTTGCCGCAAGGGTGCAGTGAAGCAGTGCCACCTTCGCGCCTTCTCTGCGCGGCTAAGCAGCGCCACTGCAGCTGCAAAGAAAATCGCGCCGGCGGTCAGCAAATTTTGACGCGCTCTTGGCGCCTGCTGCGGATACTTCTCCGTCATTGTTCCAGAGGAGAAGGGCAATGGCCGCCAGACAAAAGACCCCGTCAAGCCCCAAGGTGGTGAGGATCGAAGCGATGCCGCTGGACTTCGGCGAAGCCGCCGTGGTGATCGAGCTGGACGCCGAGCCACCCAAGCGCTGGTTCAAGGCGCTCAAACGCGAGATGACCTATTCAGAGGGATTGGAGACGGCGTCGGCGAAGTTTGACGGCTGCTTCGTTTACATCGTGGGGCTGGATCCTGGCCTCGGGAGCGCTGTCCGCTGTGCCAGCCGGCTGCTTGCAGCGGTGCAGGAGGGGCTTGAACAGACCGGCATGGGGTCTCCGGAAGCGTCCCATCTGGCCTCGGACGGCGCTCCGCATGCAACGGCTTGCCTGCAACCGCCGCGCCCACCGATGGGTAGTCGCCTGCTTATGTGAGAGGGGACGGTGAGACGGAGGCCGAAGGTGTATCCAGTCGACGCCTCAGCGGCGCAGGTAGCTCGCCAGTTTGAGGACGGCGGCTGCCCTGGACGCTTCGAGCAGTCGTAATGCCATGGTCTTTCGGGCGCCGATGCCGGCAACCGCTTCCTGAATCACGATCGTTTCATACTCCCTGGCGTTGCCATCGAAACATGTGGCCGTGATGGCAAGACCTGGCACACCTGGCACACAGACCTGGACAAGGACCTGCCCCGAGGCATGCCGCAGCTGATGATGGGATTCACCGCAGATGGCCAGGCGGACCCGGCCATGGTCGCTGCCCGTGACGCCCGGCTCGGGGTCAGTAGTGAGGACAAGCGAAAGCGCCGTGCCGACATCGCCGCGCCCTCAAACGATGCAGGCGCCGATGCGTGGCAGAAGGGGAAGGTCATCCAGATCGAAGACCCGACGGGTGGACATGCTCACGCCGGGAAGGAAGACCCCGACGCGCCGTCCGACGGGGACAAGAATGCGACGTCCAAGGGCAGCTCAGGACGGTGAGCGTGGACGTCGAGGCCAAGGCCAGGACGTCCGCCGGCTACTATCTCGTTTCGATGGCCAGGGCCCGATGGAACACTGGCAGCATAGGGTTGAGCTGCATTTCCCGTGCCAACGCGTGCTCCGCAGAACGCCTGAAAGGCTCGCCAATAGCCGAGAGCCGCGCGTTGCTGACGGCGTGATGCGAGCCGCACTGCCCACAGCGAAAAAGCGCACCACCTGGAAGCTCCATCAGGGAGCCAAGGGTTGAGGCAGTGGTTGTGCTGCAATGGCCGCATTCCACGGTCAGCGCCAGGATTCGCTCTACTTCGCCGGATGCGGCATAGCTCGCTTCAAAGGAGCGAATGACAAAAGATGCTGAGGTGGGCATCGTTGCTCCTGAACAGGGGGAATGATCAGAGCATCTCCGGAAACCCGTGACGGGATTGTCGTGATGGGCCGCAGTGTTGGTCCGTCACCACTGCCGCGCCGATTGATACCCACGTCGGTGGGCGTCGCCCTCTGTTCTGCAACAGGTTTGGAAGCGGATGAGAACACCCGCTTCTGGCCGGAAGCGCACCTTGCATCAATGAGAGACGGTTGTGGCAGCGACCAATGCGCTGTCCGTAGGGCGGTCAGTTTCAGGACCTCATCATTTCCTCGAAAGAGGCCGCCGTCATCTCCCCTACGTCCTTCCCATTTCACTCATCCCGCTTCAGCCAAGCGACCAGCGCCGTAAACGCAGGCGAGGGCTGCCGGCGGTTGGGGTAGTAGAGGTGGTAGCCGGGGAAGGGCAAGCACCATTTGTCCAACACGGCAACCAGCCTGTCCGCCGCAATATGCTCGGTGACCATCGGTTCGGGCGCATAGGCCAAGCCCAGGCCGTCCACGGCGGCATTGACGACGTGGGTCATGCTGTTGAACACCAGTTGGCCTTCGCCGCGTACGGTGAACTCCTTGCCCCCCTCCTCGAACTCCCAGGCGTAAATGACACCGTTTGGACGATGCCGGATGTGCACGCATCGGTGTTCCATGATGTCGGCGGGCTTCCGCGGCTTCGGATGCTTCGCGAAGTAATGAGGAGATCCAACCACGACCAAGCGCCAATCGGGTCCAACCCTGACCGCGATCATGTCCTTGCTGAGCGCCTCGCCCAGCCGGATGCCAGCGTCGAAGCGTTGTTCCACCACGTTGGTGAACCCGTAGTCCACGTAGAACTCAAGCGTGATATCCGGGTATTCGGCGAGGAACCCGGCAAGCCGCGGACGGATGATGGTCTCCAAGGAATCGTCCGTGCAGGAGATCCGTAGGGTTCCGGCCGGACGGTCGCGCAGCTCCCCCAGTGCCTCGACGCTGGCGCCGATGGCCTCGAAGTGCGGTGCGATGGAGTGCATCAGCCGCTCGCCCGCCTCGGTAGGGGAGACGTTGCGTGTAGTGCGGGCCAGTATCCGGATGCCCAGGCGTTCTTCCAGCAACCGCATCGAGTGGCTGAGTGCAGAGGGGGTCACTCCCAGGCGAACGGCCGCCTTGGTGAAGCTCTGTTCCTGTGCCACTACCAGAAAGGCCTGGAGATCGTTGGTCTTCACAGCGCTCATGGCCAATTGTGAGCTGAATTCAGCAATGCATCAACTTTCAGCCGGGTTATCGCGGTAGCGGCCGGCGACTATCGTGGTGACCTTCATCCCCCGAGGCCTCCCGCGCATGAAACCGAACCGTATTGCCTGTCTGATGGCTGGGGCGATACTTGTCAGCGTGCCGGTACAGAGGGTTCATGCACAGGAAGGAAGCGCTATGAATACTGAGTCGCACGTGGTTTCTGCCACCGTATTGGATCCCCGGCAGCAAGCGATCATCCCGATGAGCGCCTCCGCAGCCGCCGGCGACATGGCAAACCTCCGGGACGCAGTGAATCAAGCTCTCGACGCGGGGTTGAGCGTGGCCGAAGCGCGAGAGATCCTCGTGCAGGTCTACGCCTATGCGGGGTTTCCGCGCAGTCTGAATGCGTTGAGCGAACTGATGAGGGTGGCAGAAGCCCGCAGGCAGCGCGGCCTTCAGGATGAAATCGGTCGCGAGCCGGGCCGGCCGATTCCCAAAGGCGACGCGTTGCTCGCTGCAGGCACGGCCAATCAGACCAAGCTGGCTGGGGGGCCGGTCTCCGGGGCTTTGTTCGATTTCGCACCGCAGGCAAATGAGTATTTGCGTACGCACCTGTTTGGCGACATCTTCGAGCGCGACAACCTGGATTGGCAAAGCCGGGAGTTGGCAACGGTCAGCATGCTGGCGGCCATGTCCGGGGTAGAGCCCCAGTTGCAGTCGCACATCGGTATCAGTATGAACATAGGGCTGCGCCCAGAGCAGCTGTATGGGATAGCGGATGTTCTCGAAGCGCGCGTCGGCCTGGAGGCTGCCGAGCGCGTCCGCCTAGGCATTCAACGTCACCTGGAGGCCCGACCCGAATGATGTTCAGGCCAGAGGCATCGTCGAGTGGCATGCACGAACGGGAGGCTTAAGTGAACACGATACTGATCGGCACTTTCATCGGCGTGGCGGCATGCGCCTTCAGTGTTGGCGCTGAGGAGGCTCAGATGACGAGGCTCTCGAAGATCACCGTCAATGCAGACCATCTTCCCGCGTATCGAGCTGCCCTGGCTGACGAAGTTCGCGCCTCCATGGCGCTTGAGCCAGGCGTGCTGTCGCTGTATGCGGTGTTTGACAAGGAAGATCCGACGCGGCTGACAATCCTTGAGATCTATGCAAGCCGGCAGGCTTACGAAACGCATGTGAAGAGTTCGCATTTCCTCAAGTACAAGAACGGGACCCTGCACATGGTCAAGTCACTGGAGTTGGTTGATGTTGACCCTCTCTTGCCGGAACTGAAGATCAAGTAGCAGTCGGTCTGCCGGCGGGAAATGAAATAAGTCATAGACCTTGGAACGGGTGCAGAGCAAAACGCGGGGGTTGAGATCCAGAGCGCGTCGGCGCCCCAGGCGCCGTGATTTGCTATGTTGACCACGCCCAATCCAGGGGAAACACGAGGTGTGGCGTTTCAGTGATAGAGACCCGCCTGCTCCAACAGTTCGTTGCCGTTGCCGAAGAGCTGCACTTCAATCGTGCCGCCGAGCGGCTGCACATGGCCCAGCCCCCGCTGAGCCAGGCGATCCGCAAGCTTGAGAGCGCCGTCGGTGCGCCTCTGTTCGTGCGCACCAATCGCAGTGTGGCACTGACCGCGGCCGGCGCGGCGTTCCTTGTCACTGCGCGCAGCACCTTGCGCGCGTTGGAGGAGGGCGTGGCGCAGACGCGGCGGGTGGCGGAAGGGATTGAGGGCCACCTCACGCTGACCTTCATCAACATCGCGCCCTACGCCCCTCTGCTACGCGCGCTTCGCGGTTTCCGACATGCTTCCCCCGGCATTTCGTTCACGATGGTGGAAGCCACGACCCAGGAGCAGGTGATCGCGCTGGAGCAGGGCAGGGCGGATATTGGGTTCATGCGGTCGCCCGGAACGTCTGTCCCGCACCTGCGCCTGGCCACCGTGTCGAGCGAACCGATTGTCGTTGCGCTGCCTGCCGGCCATCGGCTGGAAGCGGCCCCGACCATCGCGCTGCAACTGCTTAAGAACGACGCGTTCGTCGCCTCACCGCGGACGCTCGGCAAGGGGTTCCATGACCAGCTCCTCAGCCTGTGCCACGCAGCGGGGTTTGTTCCCGACATCGTGCAGCACGGCCGGCAGATGCAGACGCTGATTGCCTTGGTGGCCGCTGGGTTCGGCGTAGCGCTACTGCCCGCGTCCCTGGCGACAAATGCGCGAACGGACGTGGTGTTCCGCCCGCTCCAGGTGGACGCTTCCGATGCGCTGTCCCGCCTGGACCTGTTCATGGCCTGGAACGAGACCCGGGCATCGGCGATCCGCGACCGGTTGATAGAGGCGGTCCTGGAGACCTTGTCACCGCCCTGATCGGATGAGACGCGCCGCGTCTTGGTGCGGTATGCAGACAGTCCTTCACCCGCACCAGGCAAGCCACTAGTCTTCGGCGGCCCCGCTGCTGAGGATCTGCAATGCCCGCCGCCATCTATGTATTTTCGCTGTGCGCATTCGCGTTCGGTCTTTCCGAGTTCGTCGTCGCAGGGCTGTTGACCGCCATTGCCGACGACCTTGATGCGCCGATTTCCCTCGTCGGTACGGCCATTGCCGCTTACGCACTGGGTGCCGCCATCGGGGCACCGTTCATCACCGCGCTGGTCGCCCACTGGCGGGACAGGCATATCCTGTTGCTGGCTACGGCCTTGCTTGGGGTGGGCAGCCTGCTGATGAGTGCGTCGCCCACTCTGGTGGTCCTGCTGGCTGTCCGCTTCGTGGTCGGCCTGGGCCACGGCGTGTTCATGGCGGTGGCCTCCGACGCGGCCACCCGGCTGGTGGAACCACAGCGATCCGGTCGGGCGCTGTCGGTGGTGTGGATCGGGCTGACGCTGGCACTGGCCATCGGTGTTCCGCTCGGCACCTATCTGGGAAGCCTGTGGTCCTGGCGCATGATTTTCATGGCGATTGGCGTGCTCAGTGCGGGGGGCATGCTTGGCCTGGCGCTCTGCATGCCACGCGGTAAGGCGGAAGCGGGTTCAACCGGCGGTGGCGCGTGGAAGGGCATCAAGGCCATCGCCCATCCGCAGCTGCTGATCACCGCCGGTATCGGCGCGCTCGTCAGCGTTGCCACGTTTTCGTTCTTTACGTTCGTCTCGCCGTATCTGCAGCAGGTCACTGCGGTGGGCGTGCAGTGGCTGAGCCTGGGGATGCTGTTGTTCGGCATCTGCGCGATCGCCGGCAATCTTCTGGGAGGCTTCCTTGCCGACGCGACGGACGTGGATCGCAGTATCCGGCTCGCGCTGGTCGCGTTGGCGTTGAATCTGCTCGGTTTGTACGCTTTCGCAGGTATGCCGGTGCTGATGATGCTTCTGATTGGCACGCTGGGCATCTGCTTCTTCTCCATCGTGACCCTGCTGACGCTGCGGCTGCTCAGGCAGGCCCAACGCTTCATTCCCGCCTACAGTTCGGTGGCGGCGGGGTTGAACATCGCTTCTTTCAATCTGGGGACTGCGCTGGGCGGTGCATTGGGCGGCCTCACGATCAGTTATGCGTCATTGGCGTCCATCCCGCTGACGGGCGCGTCGGCCGCGGTGCTGGCGGTGATGGTGCTGTACCTGCAGAAGCGACGAATGAAAGAGCTGGAATCGTCGGTTCCCTGATCGGCATCGACGCGTTGGATGGCACACGCTGTGATCGACATAGGCGCGTGCAAGGCGGCGCATTCCGGTCTGAACGCTGGAAGGCACGGGAGAGCGTCCACCGCACCTGGGGGTGTCGTGCGACCGGAAGTGCAGGCAACGCAGGAGCCCCGGATTATCCAGGGCTCTTGTGCTTTCTATCGGTTGGCCAGGTTTGCCCGGGTTACTCAACCCGCCTGACCGAGCCGCACCTTCAGCTGATCGATTTCCGCCTCGCTCACGCCGATGGACTTCAGGTAGCCCTCCGCGCCGCCATACTGCTTATGCAGCGCCGCCAGGAACATCTCCATGTTCTCCGGCGCCGTGCCCGCCATGCCGGCCATCTTCCTGCCGATCTCCGGGTTCTGCTTGATGAGTTCCATGATCTGCGCGTTCATCGCGCTGTCCTTGGGCTGCCCCTCCAGGTAGTGCGCGGAGATGGCGTAGTTGTGCACGATGTCCGCGCGCGAGACACCGGCCAGGTCGAGCAGCAGGCCGGCGATGATGCCGGTGCGGTCTTTGCCGGCCGTGCAGTGGAACAGCACGGTGCCGTCGCGCTCGGCGGCGATGCGCTGGAAGACCTGCTTGAACTGCGGCTGGCTGTGGTCCAGCCACTGCACGTAGGCCGCGCCCAGTGAATCGGGGAAGGTGGTCATCATCTTCTGCAGGTCCATCTTCTCGGTGCCCATCAGCGAGGTGCGCTGGTAGGCGAAGCGCGCATCGGTGGCCAGCAGGTCCGGCGACTGCGCCTGCTCATCGGCGGTGCGCAGGTCGATATCCAGGGTGACGCCAGCAGCGGCCAGCGCGTCGCGGTCGGCGGCGGTCAGGCGGCCCAGGTCGGAGGTGCGCACGAACGCGCTGGCCGGGATCGGGCCCTGGCTGCCCTGCAGGCCAACGAAGGTGCGGGTGTTCCATGCGCCCTGCAGCGGAATGACGCGCTGTGCATCGGCGGCGACCGGCTGCACGTTGGCGGTGCGCGGAGCGGCGTTGGTGGTGTCGGCGGCGGGCGCGCGTGCGAGCGCTGCGCCCGCGCCGGTGAGCAGGGGCAGGCTCAGGGCAACGGCGAGGGCGAGTGGGGCGGTTCGGTTCTTCATCGGGTTCTCCATGCGGTCAGAAGGTGAYGGTGACGTCCAGGCCATAGGTGCGCGGATCATTGAAGATGCCGCTCTGGCCAAGGGAGGCGTTGTTGAGCTTGTAGAACAGGTGCTCTTCATCGAGCAGGTTGCGCGCCCACAGCGAGACAGCCAGGGTGGAACCGGCGCTGTTGAGCGGGACGTCCACCAGGGCCACGCGTGCGTTGACGATGAACGAGCTGTCGGTGAGCATCTGGTCGTATTCGCTGGTGTAGTAGCCGTCGGACCAGTTGCCGTCCAGATGGAACTTGAGCGCGGCGAAGTTGGCGAACGGCACCAGGTAGTCCAACGACAGGCTGCCGGCGTTCTTCGGCGCCAGCAGCGGTTGCACGGTGACCTGTACGCCGGCGCCGAACGGGTCGACGGCGCGCTGTGCGTCGATCTTGGTGTAGGCGTAGTTCAGGCCGACGGTGAGGTTGTCCACCGGCACCACGTTGAACTCCAGCTCGGCACCGCGCGAGCTGCCGTTGCTGAGCGCGTTGGTGGTGACCATGGTGGTACGGGTTTCGCCGCTGTTGGGGTCGAAGGGCAGCGAGAAGTCCATCTGCTTGTGTTCGATCTTCGAATCGAACAAGGCCAGATTGAGGCGTGCGCGGTTGTCCCAGAACTGCGATTTGAAGCCGAGCTCGAATGCGGTCACTTCTTCCGGGGCGAAGGCGGTATAGGTGGTGGAGCGCGAGTTGGCGCCGCCGGCCTTGAAGCCGGTGCTGTACTTGGCGTACACCATTGCGCTTTCGCCCAGGTCGTAGGCGATGTTCACCATGGGATCGAAGCGGCCCCAGGCATCGTCGAAGGCCAGGTGGGTGGCGGCGCCGTTGACGATGTACAGGCTGCCTTTCTTGTCATCGCGGGTGTAGCGGCCGCCGGCGGTGAGGTGCAGGCGCTCGAGCGAAGCCGGCGTCCAGGTGGCCTGGCCGAAGATGCCCAGGCTGTCGGTCCACGCCTTGCTGGCGCGGTCGATGCGCACGTTGCCGAGGTTCAACGGGTTGGTGGCCGGGTTGAGCGTGTAGCTGTTGCCGCCGGGGCCCCACAGCAGCATGTTGGGCGTCTGCGCGTTGTCGCCGGCGGTTTCGTGATAGTAGAAGGCGCCCGCCAGGAACTGCACCTGCGAGGTGGTGCCGATCAGCTGGAATTCCTGGCTGTACTGGTGCTGGTAGACCTGGGCAAGGCTGTAGCGGGCGAAGGGAGTGTTCGGACCGCCGTACGCGGAGATCGCGTCGACCAGGCCCATGTCGAACTGGCCCTGGGTGAGTTCGCGGTAGGAGCTGATCGACTTCAGTTCGAGGGTGTCGCTCAAGGTCCAGCCGAGGTTGAGCAGGTGGCCGCTGGTGCGGCCGATGTTGTCTTCCTGCGGGCCGCCGAGGATGGACGAATCGCGGCGATCCTCGCTGGCACCGGCTTTCTGCAGCGGGCTCACGAAGGCACCCGGTACCAGCAGTTGGGTGTGGTACGGCGTGGTGGCGTCATAGGAGGTGTCGAAGGCATACAGCGCGGAGAAGGTGTCGCTGGGCTGCCACAGTGCGCTGATGCGGGCGCCGCGCTTGTCGTAGCTGTTGAAATCGCGCTCGCCGCGCATCGGGTTGTCGGTGGTGCCGCCGCGCTTGGCCTGCACCGCGTCGATCTTGACGCTCACATCGCCCACCTTGGGCAGGTCCAGGTGCAGGCCGGTGGTGTAGCCGCTGTAGTTGGACACGCCCGCGCTGACGCTGCCGCCGAACTCGCCGGTGGGCTGTTTGGTGACGATGCTGAGCGCGCCGCCTTCGGTGTTGCGGCCGAACAGGGTGCCTTGCGGCCCCTTCAATACCTCGATGCGCTCCACGTCATACAGCATGCTGCCCAGGCCCTGGGCGCGGCCCATGAACACGCCATCGACGTAAACGCCCACGCCGGCGTCGCGCGCGGGCTGGTTGGCATCGCCGGACGCGCCGATGCCGCGGATACCGATGTTCAGTGCGGAACTGCGGGTGGCGAACGGGGTGACGCGCAGCGAGGGGATCGAGCCATCGGCGAGGCTGCCGATGGAGATCGCGCTGCGATCCTTCAAGGCTTCGGCATCCACGACGGAGACCGAGATGGGGGTTTCCTGCAGGTTGGTGGCGCGCTTCTGCGCGGTGACCACGACCTGGTCCAGCGCGACCACATCGCGGGCGGCGATGTCTGCATCGGCGGCGGGTTCGGCGTCGTTGGCGAGGGCAATGCCGGGCAGGGCGGTGGCGATGGCAAGGGCTAACAGGTGGAGGTGCAGCTGGGCGTGGCGCATCGGATGGGTTCGCGGGAGGGGGGAAGGCCGGCGCAGTCTGGACGCGTGAAATGACAGATGAATGACCGTTCATTCACCTGTCGAATGCCGTACCATCCGTCGTCAACTGGACGCCTTCTACGACAAGCAATGACGCTTAACCCCCTTGCCGGCACCCCCGCCGAAGATGCTGCCGCGGCCCGTGCGGAGGCCCAGCGCCAACGCATCCTCGACGCGGCGCAACGCTGCTTCATCGCCCGTGGCTTCCATGCCGGCTCGATCAGCGAGATCGCCGCCGAAGCGGACATCAGCCAGGGACTGATGTATCGCTACTTCGCCAACAAGCGCGCGCTGATCCTGGCGCTGATCGAGCGTCAGCTGGCCCATGACCAGGACTCCATCGGCCAGATGCCGGCAGCATCGGATCTGGTGGAGGGGCTGCTGCGTTGTCATGAGGTGTGGGCGCGCGGGGGGACATTGGAGACCGCCGGCAATGCCATCGCCAACGTCGCGCTGTATGCGGAAATCACCGCTGAAGCCCACCGTGACCCGGTGGTGGCCGAAGTATTGCGGCGGCACGACCGGCAGACCAGCGCGGCGATCGGCGCCTGGCTGCGGCATCACGACATCGCGCGCGAACGGGATCCGGAGGAAGGGGATATCCAGGCCCGCATCCTGCTGCTACGGGTGCTGGTGGAGGGCCTGGCGATGCGCGCCGTGCGCGATCCCGGCCTGGCGAAGGAGACGCTGCGGAGCTTGCTGGCGGCTGCGATCGCGCGCGTGCTCGGGGAGTGACCGGGCGGGGCGTTCGGTCTGGTGGAGCGTCACTTGGCGTCTATGGATGCCTGGAGCGCTGCAGCCAACGCCGCGTCGCCGTTGACCAGCTCGGTCCACTGCAGTTCCACCCCGTTTCTTCGCCCCTTCAGCACGAGCTTGAGGCCGGTCGGGTCGATGGTCACGGTGTAGGTGTCATCTCCGACCTGGACTTCTCTCCGGATGGCTTTGTCGAGTGGCGTCATGGCCTGTCTCCTGCCGTGGCCCTGTATTCCTCGCAATTGCCGCTCGGGAAGCGCTCCATGTATTCAGCAAAACGCGCCCCCGAGATCGCCTGCCGTGTTCCGCATTTGGCGCACGTGATAGCCGCGCCTCCGCCAACGAACGCTTCCAGACTCGGCGGTTCGGTCGCCCTGAAGATATGCCGGCAGGTGTTGCATTGGACCCGGATGAACTCGATCTCAGGAAAGGCATGTTGAGCCGTTTTCGTTGGGCTGCAGCACACTTCAAACATGTAGAACAGGCCGGTGTCTGGCATGGGTGTGTCCTTGACGACTACGAAGCACGGTGGAGCGAAGGACCGTTTGTTCGGCGCATGGTCTCACAAGGTCAGGTGCTGAATGCGCCCCTGAACCCAGTGGTCGCCGGGTAGGCGTAGGTATCGGCGGACTTCCGGGGCGGGAACCGGTGGTAGCCTAGGCCCTGCAGCGGCATGACAGCCCACCAGGCCGTCGCCGCGATCGGCGCCTGGCGGTGGCTTCACGCCATGGCGCGCGTCCGCCCGCCCAGCAGGGCAACAGGGTTGTAAAATGGCCTTCCGTTGACGTGTGGCTGAGGCTCATCGCAATGCCCTATACAAACAGCGACGCGATAGATCGGCTGCGCGATCAGATCCCTTCCTTCCGGTGCATTGTCGGGTGCCACGACTGCTGCGGTCCGGTTACGGTGTCGACCGAGGAAATGGCGCGCCTGCCCATCAAGAGCGAGGCCGAGCGTGATGCTGCCCTGGCTGAGCTCAGTTGCCCCTACCTGGGCAAGCAGGGGTGCGAGGTCTACGCCGAGCGCCCGCTGATCTGCCGTTTGTTCGGAACCACGCCTCGTCTGCGCTGCCCCAATGGCCAGCGGCCGGTCTATATGATCGATGAGGCAGTGGAAGACGAGATCCATCGCTTTCTTCGCAGCACGCGGCAGGTGCTGCTTTAGCCTGGCGGGCCTGCATTGAGCTGGCCGCAACGTCTTGCATGCCGTCGGTCTGCCGCAGCGAGTCTGCCTGCTACTGATGACGCATCACCGCCGCCAGGTGTTTCTCGGGGTCGATCATGTGCGAGTGATCGTCCTGGTCCAGCTGGATCTCCGCCCACTGGATGGTGCCGTTGAACTTGCCACGCTCGGTGACATAGCCCTCGTACACCGGCATCCCTGTGTCGATGCCCACGTCCAGGCCTTCATCGAAGGAGTAGTACAGCGGGTGGGTGCGCTCGATCGCGCCGCTGCCCACGGCCTTGCCGTCGATGTACAGCGTGACCGTGCCACCGCGGCCGATGCCGCCGCCGGCGTAGGCAAACTCGGCCCGTACCTGGTGCCGGCCGGCGCCGATGTCCGCGTCGGACAGGATGGTTTTGCGCAGCAGCCCGCAGTGGTTGTAGTGGTAGCCGAGCTTGCCGTTCTCGGTAAAGAATGACCAGCCGCCGGTGCGCCCGCCCTGGGCGATGATGGCGCCATTGAGTGGTCTGTCGGCGGGCGCTTCGATCTCGGCGGTCACTGCGTAGGAGCGGTTCTTGACGTTGATCGCCACGTTTTCGCCCAGGCGGGTCATGCCGGGATAGAGCCGCAGGGTGTCGCCGGTGGTCAGCGTGGGGCGGCCGGCCAGCTGGGGATTCATGCGCTCGGCGGCGCGGTCGTCGATGGGCAGCACGTTGTGCCGTACCGCTTCGATCAGGAACAGCTGCTGCAGTTCGGCCAGCTTGTCCGGCTGGGTGGCGGCGAGGTTGTCGGACTGGGTCCAGTCTTTGGTGGTGTCGTAGAGCTCCCAGACGTCCTGCGAGAAGTCCACGCCCTTGGCCACCACGTCCCACGGGGTGCGGTGCTTGGTCTGCGCGGTCCAGCCGTCGTGGTAAATGCCCCGGTTGCCCATGATTTCGAAGTACTGGGTGAGGTGGCGCTCGTCGGCCTCGGCGTCGTTGAAGGTGTACGCCATGGAAACGCCGTGCATCGGTACCTGGGTGACGCCGTTGACGGTGTGCGGCTGCGCCAGGCCGGCCAGGTCAAGGATGGTCGGCGCCACGTCGATGACATGGTGCCACTGGCTGCGCAGCTCACCGCCGGCGATCCGCGCCGGCCAATGCACGATGGTGCCGTTGCGGGTGCCGCCGTAGTGCGAGGCCACCTGCTTGGTCCACTGGTAGGGCGTGCACAGCGCATGCGCCCAGCCGACGGCGTAATGGTTGTAGGCCTTGGGCCCGCCGACCTCGTCCAGGTGCTGCTTCCAGAACGCGGCGGTCTCGTACTCGGCACCGCCGTTGGAGGCGGTGGTGAGCATGAAGGCGCCGTTGATGCCGCCCTCGGCGGACGCACCGTTGTCGCCGATGATGAAGTAAACCAGAGTGTCATCCAGTACGCCCAGTTCCTCCAGGGCGTCGATCACGCGCCCGGTGTGGTGGTCGGCATATTCGAGGAAAGCGGCATATACCTCCATCTGATGGGCCAGGATTGGCTTGAGTTCGGCCGGCATGTCGTCCCAGGCGGGGATGCCGTCCGGGCGCGGGGTGAGCACGGCATCGGACGGGATGACGCCCAGTTCGCGCTGGCGGGCGAAGGTTGCCTCGCGCAGCGCGTCCCAGCCTTGATCGAAGCTGCCCTTGTACTTGGCGATCCAGTCCTTGGGCACGTGGTGGGGCGCGTGCGTGGCGCCGGGCGCGAAGTACACGAAGAAGGGCTTGTCCGGGGTGAGGCTCTTCTGCAGCCGCACGTAGTCGATGGCTTTGTCGGCCAGGTCCGGCATGAGATGGTAGCCGGGGTCCAGCGGTGCCTCGACGGTAGACACGCCGTCGATCAGGGCGGGCGTCCATTGGTTGGTTTCGCCGCCGATGAAGCCGTAGAAACGCTCGAAGCCGCTGGAGGCCGGCCAATGGTCGAACGGGCCGGTGGGCCCGGACTCCCACACGGGCACTTCGTGGCACTTGCCGAACTGGGCGGTGTTGTAGCCGTTCTGGCGCAGGATTTCCGGCAGTGGCACGGCCGAGTTGGGGCGGGTGGAGCGGTAGCCGGGCGCGGGCGTGGCGGTCTCGGTGATGTGGCCCATCGCCACCGCATGATGGTTGCGGCCCGAGAGCAGCGCCGCGCGCGTGGGCGAACACAACGCGGTGGTGTGGAAGCGGGTGTAGCGCAGGCCGCCGTTGGCGAGCCGGTCGGCGGTGGGCGTGCGCACCGGCCCGCCGAAGGCGCTGGCGGCACCGAAGCCGACATCGTCGAACATGATCAGCAGGACGTTGGGCGCGCCGTCCGGCGGGCGCCTGGCGGTGATCGGCGGCAGCTTGACACCCAGCTTCTTCGCATCGAAGGAGAGCGGTCCCTGGTAGGCCTGCTCGGGAAGGGGAAGGGTGCTGCCGGGGAGTTCCTGGCTCATGGGGGCGCCTCGGTGAACTGAGGGCCCAGTGTCGCGGTGGCGTCCTGGATTGGCATCCGAAGAACAACGGTGCCGCCGATAGGTAGAAGTACTGGCGATGCCATTTGCTCAGGTGCGCGAAACCGTGCATCGGCGCTAGGCCGCTGGTCGCCAGGCACCCTCGATTCTGCCTGGGGTGTCAAGGATCACAGTGCTGGCGGCGTTGTGCCGCCCGAACAGCAAGAAGGGCGCCCTTGGGGCGCCCTTCTTCAGCGCGACGCGTGGTTTACCACGGCGCACGCTTCCCGGTCAGCGAGTTCACCAGGCGTACTTCACCCCCAACAAACCGCCATAGCTGCGGTAGTCCTGAGCACCACGCCCGGCGCTGATCTCGCCCCAGGCGGTCAGGCTGCGGCTGAGCTGCAACTGCACGCCGGCCTTGGCCTCGTACACATCGCGCGGCGCCGCTCCTTCCAGGCGGATGTCATCGAGCCACACGGCGTTGGCGCCGCCATGGCTGCGCAGCCAGTTCACGGCTGCGAACGGCTGCACGCGGTTGATGCCCTCCAGCGTGGTGTGACCGAACAGGCGCACCCCGACGCGGGTGCGCACGTCACCGGCATTGGCCTCGCGCACGTCGGTGCCGTTGGCCTCCACGTGATGGCCGCCGTCCATGCGGTAGTCGCTCCAGATCACCTGTGCCTGCGGCTCCAGGTACATGGCGCTGGCGCTGCCGCGATGCACGTTGAAGGCATAGCCGGCTTCCACCGATGCGCTGGTGCTGCGGTTGTCGTAACGCTCGGTGCGCAGGGCGTCGCCATGGGTGGTGTTACGGAAGCGCGCGATCTGCGCCCAGCTGTCCACGTAGAGGCCGCCGTCGTTTGCGGCATCGCGCAGCCAGCTGCCGTAGACACCGGCGGCGCGGCCCTTGACCCGACCTTCGGCGGTATAGCCGGTGACCTCGGAGAGCACGCGCTCGGTGGCTTCGCCGGTCCCCACCATCACGCCAGCGACACCGCGGTCTTCGCGGCCCCAACGAGTGAGGTCGGCGCCCACCTGCAGCAGGTGCTGGCGGCCCTGATGTGTGAGCTGGTCATCGATGCGGCCACGGGTATGGTCCGAGGTCACGCGGGCCCAGACGCCGCCCATCGTATCCGCGTTCTTCTGGCGCTCTGCCAGGTTCGGCTCACCCACGCGCTCGTGCATCGTGAGGTCGAACATGCCGACGGCAGCGGCCTGGTTGGCGAGGTAGACGCCGCCTTCCGGGCGCTCGACCGGCGTGGGCACTTCGGGGTCCAGGCAAGCCGGGCGCTGCGGGTTGGCCAGGCACTCGTCGATGGGGGCCACCGGCAGTTGCGAGCGCAGGTACCAGTCGCCATCGGTCGGGTCGGTGCGGCCACCCTGATGCAGGAAGTACTCATAGGCACCGCCCACGGCACGGCCCTGCAACTGGTATTCACCGGCAGAAACGCCGTCCACCTGGACCAGATGGATGCCGTCATGGGTGAGGGCTCCCGGCCCACCGATATTGTTCACGGCGATACGCGCGGTACCCGAGGTGTCGCCGCGCACGTGCAGCCGGTCGGTGGGCGAGGTGTCATCACCCAGTGCGGTGTTCATCGCCAGCAGGCCGTTGTCGGCATGGAAGTTACCGTCCACGGTGACGGTCTTGTACTGGCCGTCCGTATGGTCGAAGGCGAGGGTGGCGTTGGCGATCGCGAGGGTGCCGATCTGCGAATCGCCGGTCACGTCCCAGCGGCTGCCGTTGGCCAGCGAGAGATCACCCACGGCATCGGTGGCACCTTTCCAGTAGCTGTCGTGGTCGAGCGAGAGGGAGGAGGTGCGGTCGAGGAAACCATTGCCGTCGCGGTCGATGGCGGCATCGGAGAAACGGATGTCCCCGAGGGCGACCACGTTGCGGTCGAAGGAAACGGTATTGGCACTGTCCGAGGCGAACTCGGCCAGCCGACCGTTTCCGCCTTCGATACGGGTGCCATCGCTCGCACGCAGTGAGGCAGCGTCGAGGCCGAGGCCGGCCGAGGCGGCGGCGTGAAGGGTGCCGCCGTGGAGCTCGATCCGAGCACCATTGGTGGCCTGTGCGGCGTAAGCACCGGCGCCTTGGGTGGTCACCTGCGTGCCGGTGGCCTGCACGAGGGCGCCGTCGATGGCGTCAAGCCCGTGCGATGCAATGCCAAGGGTCGTGACCGAGGAGTCCAGCACCTGAATGCTGCTGCCTGCGCCCCTTACAGCGAGGCCCTGCGCAGCATTGCCGTCGGTCTGCACGCGCACCTGCTGCAGGGAGAGCTGGTTGTTGCCGCCGTAGACCGCTGCACCCTTGGACTGATCCCCATGGGTGTGTACGGTGCCGCCGATCATCTGCATGGCGGAGCCGTCACCCTCCACGTCCAGGCCGTCGGCCCAGTAGCCAGTGGTGGACACCTCGGTGTTCAGCAGGGTCGCCTTCGACCCGGACGATGCGACGACGCCGCTGGCGCCAAACATGCTTCCCGCAGCGTCGAGCGTGCGGTCGCCAGCGGTGGCGATGCGCGCGTTGGCGACGTTGACGGTGCTGGCGCCGTACGCCCAGATGCCGCGGCTGCGGTCGCCCGTCGAGGCGATGGAGCCGCCGTCGATGTTGACGCTTGCGCTGTCGCTCAGCAGCACGCCATGGGAATCTGCCGCGCTGGTGCGCAGGGTGGATCCGTTGACGTTGACGCGCGTGCCAGCATTGCGCGCGGTGACGCCGTTGCCGTTTGCACCCATGGCGGTGAGGCTGGAGTCGATGATGTTCAACTGCGCACCGCCCAATGCGGCAGCGCCATGGCCACGGTCGCCGGATGTGACGGTGCTGTTGCTCAGGCTCAACACGGCATCGCTGCCACGCGCGAACACGCCGATGGAGCCCAGACCGGTGGTGGTGATGTCCAGGTCGCTGGCGTTGATGGTGCCGGCGGTGGAATAGAGCCCGTAGGCTTCCTGGCCCGTTGTGCTGACCTGGCCGCCGGCGACGGTGATGCGGCTGTCGGCGCTGTCGACCATGGCACCGTGGGAGTTCAAGCCGGTGGTGCTGATGTTGGTCGAAGCGGCATCGATGCTGCCGGCAGTGGTGGCATACAACCCGTAGGACCTCGCGCCGATGGTGCTGATGGAGGTGTCGCGGACATCCACGTGAGCACCGTTATCGGCGGACACACCATGGCTGTTGAGCCGGTCCGCGCGACCCGAACGAATGGTGGTGCCTTCGATGACCGCGTGGCCGCCCAACGTGGCGACAACGCCGGAGGACCAGGAATTGATGGTGCTCTCGCGGAGGTTCAATCGCGCGCCGGAGCCGCCGGCGAAGGCGGCCGGGCCATTGCTGTTGACGGTCACGCCGACGGCGTTGATGGTGCCGCTGGCGTCGGCCGTGCTGCTGCCGGCGAGCAGACCGACCGAGCCGCCCATGTTGGTGATGACGGTGCCCTGGCCAGCGCTGTCGCGGCCCAGGTTGACCACGCCATGGTCGGTCGCCCGTACGCCATCGGCGTAGATCGCCGCCGTACTGATGCGGCCGCCGTTGAAGGTGACTTCACTGCCGGCGCCGGTGGCCTGCACGCCGCGCCCGTTGTTGCCGGTGGAGCTGAAGGTGACGCCTTCGGCCACAATCTGGCCGCCAGACACGGCGTTCAGGCCAGGCGACACGTAGCCCGATGTGGAGATGGTGCTGTTGTTGAGTTCGATGCGACTGCCGACGCCATCGGCGATGGCGCCGGAGGCCTGTTCGCCGCTGGTGGTCAGCGTCATGTCCGAGGCGATGATCGTGCCGCCGTTGACGGCGCTCATGGCATGGCCGAGGTAGCCGGGATCGCCCGCGACAGTGTCACCGTTTGCATCGACATGGGTGCCGTCGGCGACAATCGGCAGCGCGGTGGCGGCGTTTGCTGCCGTCATCGCAAGTACCGAAGCGATGGCTAAAGACAGGACCCGCTGTACGGAGACGTCAGACTTCATCGTGTGCAACCTCGTAGTGTCGGCATTGACATGCCAGGAAGGGCGAGGTCGCAACGGTAGGCAGGGGGTCAATCGGACAACATGCAATTAGTTGCAAATGCGGTGACGGTCACAGAAATATTCATTGACGATTCACATTTATCGTCAATGAGGCCTTGCTTGATATTCGGCGTATATCAATGTCATAGGCCTTTTATATGCTTACCGCGTCCTGCCGACGTTTTGAAGTTCGAAGCGTCAACCGCTTCACCCGCCTGTCGCCACCGCGAGCGTCCCCCTGCAGGAAGCCATTGGCGCTGGCGACTTACGGCGACGCCGGTTGGACGATGTAGCGTTCCCAGTAGCCGGCAAGCTGGGCCTTCTTTCGGTCGCCGAGTTCGCTGCCGAGGGCCTGCTGTATCGCGGCCGCTTCCGCGCCACGCCCGGCACGGTGCAGCTCCCGCGCCGTTTCGAGCAGGGCCCGTTGGCGCACGGTGAGGTTGCCGAAGGGATCGAAGTAGGAATCCAGGCGTGCGGCGTCGGTGACGCCGGTCCAGGTGAAGCGCGCATCGCCCGCGTCTGCGGCGATGGCGCGATAGCGGTCCACCGCAATGATGGGCGTGATGCGCTCTTCGAGCAGATCCAGGCGTGTTTCCATCAGCTTGGCCTCGGGCGAGTCCTGTTCGGCCTTGAGTGCCTGCACGGTCTCCCGGACGAATGCGCGATCGATGTTGCCGGTGGCGGATTGGACGCCCAGGAGATTGAAGCTGGCGACAGCCACGCGATAGTCACGGCGCTCCTGCTGGCGCACCTGCGTCTCGGTGGGTTTGCCGAGGCTGGACGGCTGGACGACGCGCACGTCTTCGGCATCGGCCAGGATCGCGTCGATATCGCGCTTGTGGAACTCGCCGACCACCACCACCACCGTGCCACCCGGGTGTGCCTTCGCCGCCGCGGCCACCCGCTGAGCCTGCAGGTACGTACGATAGAGATACAGCCTGCGCGGCAGATCATCGGTGGCGCGCTTGGCCGGGGTCGCGGCCCACTGCGCGATGCGCGCCACGTTCTTTGCTTCGTCGGCGTGGAAAAGATCCCGCGTGAGATGGCTCGGGGACGGGAACGAAAGGAACTGCTGGAATCCGCTGGCGGGGCGCAGTTCCGGCGCTGCGCCCAGGTCCAGGCCGAACCCGAGCCGGGCGTCTTCCACCGGCGGCTCCCAGTCGATGGGGCACAGGTCGATGCCGTTGCGCCGGGCGAAGGGGACTACGACGTCCTGGACTTCGTAGGTGAATTCGTAATAGTCGTTGCGTGCGAAGGCCTCGGGCGAGCGCTCGATGCAGATGGCATCGGGCTTGGCATGTGCCAGGAACGCGGCAAGCAGGGCGGGGCGGTCGTTGCGCGCCACCAGCTGGGCGGCGTGGTCGACGCCCAGCACGATGACGGTGGTTTTTCCGTTCACTGCCTTCGTCGCTGCGCCAGCCATTCCAGCCATCAGCAACAACGCCATCGAGAAAAACAGACGCTTCATACGCGGTCCTTCCATTCCATTTGGTCCAACGTAGCGCGCAAACGGCGCTGGCTTCCTGTGCCATTGGTTGTAGTCACGTCGGCCAACACAATGCGGCAACGACGTGACTACAGAAGCCAGAGCGCGGCAAGCAAGGCCGGCGGCATCACCAGGATGCCCAGGCGCAGGAAGGTCAGTGCACTGACGTGCTCGCCTTCGCGACGCAGCGCCACCAACCAGAGCATGGTCGCCAGCGAGCCGGTCACCGACAGATTGGGGCCGAGGTCCACACCAATCAGCAGGGCGGCGCGGGTCTGCGTGGGCAGGTCGGCCATCTGGCCCAGCGAGCCGGCCACCAGGCCGATCGGCAGGTTGTTGGCGAGGTTGCTCAGTACGGCGGCCGCGCCACCGGCCAGCCAGCTGGCTTCGCTGGGCGATGTACGGGCAAAGGCCTCCAGTGCGTCGGCGGCGATGCGGATCACGCCGGTGTGCGCCACCGCCTCGACCAGCACGAAGAGCCCGGCAACCAACGGCAGCACGCCCCAGGACACATGCCGCAGGATCGGCATCGGGCTGCGGCGCTGGCGCAGGCGGATGGTGGCCAGGGTAGCGGCACCGGCGCAGAACGTGGTCAGACCCAGCGGCCCGTTCATCGCCGAGGTCACCAACAGCACGCTGCCGGTGACACCGACGCCGATCGCGCACAGGCGCCCGCCCTCGGACAGCGGCCGTTGCTCGGCCACCGCCACCAGGGGCGGTGCGATCTGGCGGCGATGGGCCAGCCGCAGCACCAGGTAGGTCATGCCGATGGCGGCCAGCGAGGGCAGGGTGAACTGCCGCAGCCATTGGGCCAGGGAGGGCATGTGATCGCCGAAGACCACCAGGTTGGCCGGATTGGAAATGGGCAGCACGAAGCTCGCCGCGTTGGCCACGAAGGCACAGACGAACAGATACGGCAGCGGGTTGGCCCGGGCGGCCTTGCAGGCGGCGTAGACCGCCGGCGTGAGCACGACGGCCGTGGCGTCGTTGGACAGGAAGATCGTGACCAGCGTGCCCACCAGGAACACCAAATCAAACAGGCGTTGTCCCGAGCCCTTGGCGTGCTGCACCGCATACGCGGCCAACCAGTCGAACAGCCCTTCCTGCCGTGCCAGCTCGGCCAGCACCATCATGCCGATCAGGAAGAGGTAGACGTCGCCGCCTTCGGCCACGGCGGCCATGGCCGCATTCAAAGGCAGCAGCCCGGTAACGGTCAGCAGCGCGGCCGCGCCCAGTGCCCAGGCGTACTCGGGAACGCGCCAGGGGCGAAAGATGACACCGCAGGTGGCGACGGCGGTTACCGTCCAGATGATCAGGGACGTGGTTGGAATGTGCATCAATGGCTCGGGAAAAACTCAAAGGCGGGCGTTGGATGCCGTTGTTGCAGGTTCGGCGGTGGTATCGCTGGCCTGGGGCCGGGTCTCCGGCATGGCCATGGCCAGGACGAAGGCGAGGGCAGCGATGGCCGCCAAGGTCAGGAACGCGACATCATACCCAGCGAACTGCACGATCAACCCGGCCAGCCCAGGACTGAAGGCGGCGCCCAGCCCGAAGGCGGTGGACACCGCCCCCAGCGTGACGTTGAAGCGACCGGTCCCCTGGGTCAGGTCACTGACGATGACCGGCAGCAGGGCGCCGAAGATGCCGGCACCAATGCCGTCGAGCAGCTGCACGCCCAGCAGCCAGGCGGGCGCGTCGGACAGGGGATACAGCACGCCGCGGATCGGCAGGATGAGGAAGGCGGCCAGCAGCAGCGGCCTGCGTCCCCAGGCGTCGGCCCGGTTTCCGACCAGCAGTGCGGCCGGCACCATGACCAGCTGTGCCGCCACGATGCAGGCGGCGGTGAGCGTGGTGGCCAGCTCGGGGCTGGTCTGGGACAGCTTCTGGCCCACCAGGGGAAGCATCGCCGCATTGGCCAGGTGGAACAGCGCACAGCAGGCCGCCAGGATCATCAACGTTCTGTCGTGCAACAGCCGCAGGACCGAGGTCGGCGCGGGCGCGTCCTGGCGTGGGGAGGGCAATCCACGCGCGCGCTCGTGGTCGATGGCCGCTGCCGGAATCATCAGCACGGCGGCGATGCTGGCCAGCGTCATGGCCGCCATCAGGTAGAACACCACGACCGGTCCGCCCACATAGGCCAGCCCGCCCGCCAGCACCGCGGCGACGGCGTTGCCCGCATGGTTGAAGGTTTCGTTGCGGCCCATGCGCCGTGCGAACACCCGCGGTCCGCCGATACCCAGCGATATGGCCGCGATGGCCGGGGCAAAGACCGTGCCGGCGATGGCACTCACCGCCTGGGTGATGGCCACGAGGGTGAACGAGGTGGTCCAGGGCAGGACCAGGCAGCTGACGGTGACCAGTATCGCGGCGATCACGACCGTCGCGCGCTTGGCGTTCACCCGGTCGATCAAGGCGCCTGCCGGTGTCTGCGCGACCAGGGCGGTGAGCCCGGCCACGGTCATGACCGCGCCGATGCTGGCCGGTTCCCACTTGTGGACCGCCAGCAGGTAGATCGCCAGGTAGGGGCCCAATCCGTCGCGCACATCGGCCAGGAAGAAGTTGACCCCGTCGAGCGCGCGATCAGGCGAGCGGGACGGCTGCAGGGCGGGGGGCGGTGGATTCACGTGCGCAGGCTCGATGGTCGGGACGATCTACCCCCATGCTCGCGGGGTGCGCACGTTATGCGCGCGCGTCCGTGACGGCCGTGTGGCGCCGGGGAGCGTCCTCGCTTACCGCCTTGAGCCCGAACAGCGGCCGGATCCAGCGCACACGACGAATCAGGCACTCGTGTAGCAGCAGGCAGCCGACCACCGTTGCCATCAATACCAGCAGCGGCTCAAGCACGGGCCCAAGCTGCAGCGGCTTCAACCAATACAGCGCCGCGATGAGCAGGCTCTGGTGGAGGATGTACCACGGGTAGACGGCCTCGGTGCAATAGGGCAGCCAGCGGAACGGTCGATCCAGATAGCGCCTGGCCCAGCCCAGGAGGGTCAACAGGACGCCCCACACGTAGAGCATCTCGCAGAATTTCGACTGCACGCTCCAGAACGATGCGGGCCAGCGACGTAATACCGCGTCGGCCGGCAGCCACTGGCCCAGTGCTTCCAGCAGGAAATACCAGCAGACCGCGCAACCCACGGCGGCCAGGCTGGTCCAGCGCAGGGCAACCGCGCGCTCCCAGAAGGCAGGCTCCCTGCCAAGCAGATACCCGATCAGGAAGACGGTCAGGTACTTGGCATGCTGATACGTGTCGTTCACCAGCGTATTGGTGGCTGGATGCGCGGGTGCCAGCCACACCAGCCACAGCAGCAGGATCCCCGCGGGCAGGAACAGGAGCAGCCGCCCGGGAGCGCCCGCAAACCGTGCCGTGGCGCGGCGGACCGGTGCCGAATCCAGCAGTGGCTTGAGCAGCACCAGCAGCATGCTGTAGCACCACAGGTAGGCCAGGTACCAGAGATGGTTCCAGGTGATGCCAAACGGTGCGCCGGCAAAGCTGCCGGGCGGCCAGGGCCGGATCTGCCAGTAGCGCAGTAGGAAAGCCCCGAACCCGGGCGAGGCGGCGCCATTGCTGACCGCCTCGCAGTAGGGCTGGATGGGGACCACCACGAACATGCCAAACAGCAGGGGCAGCAGCAGCCGCCAGCTCCGCACGGCCGCGAATCGACCGCGCCGCAGGCCGGGGCCCAGCAGCGCGATGGCCACGCCGGAAATCAGGAACAGCAGGGACATCCGCCAGCCGTTGAGCAGGCGCATGGGCCACTGCAGGTCGGGCGTG
Source organism: Stenotrophomonas sp. P5_A9 (assembly GCF_056400525.1). Taxonomy (NCBI): domain Bacteria; kingdom Pseudomonadati; phylum Pseudomonadota; class Gammaproteobacteria; order Lysobacterales; family Lysobacteraceae; genus Stenotrophomonas; species Stenotrophomonas sp. P5_A9. The sequence goes on along the minus strand of NZ_JBFULC010000008.1, from coordinate 40,870 downwards.
GTGTGGGTGCTCTTCAGATGGAAGCCCCAGCCGTCCACGTAGGCCATGGCGAGGTGATAGAGGATGAGCAGCGCGAAGGCGAGGACGCGCAGGGCGTCGATATCGTGTCGTCGGGTCATGCGAGCAGGACGGATAAGGGAGCCGCAGCATGCGGGGCCGTAGCGCCGATGGCACGCGGAAAGGGACGGCGGCACAAGGGTTTGGGGCCAATGGCGGGGCCTGAGGGACGAGCGGGACGGCGCACGCCCCGCGGGTGAGGCGATGCCGTGGAGCGGTCAGCCTGGCGCCGGGGCGCGGCACCCGGCGAACAGGTCCAGCCCCTTCTGATACACGCCGCTTTCCACATCGAACAGCCCGAGGAGGGAGTGGTAGAGGTTGTCGTGGCTGTAGCGCTCACCCTGGGCGTTGCCGCGCAGGCAGGCGAGATCCAGGCCGGCATGCCGAGCGAAGGCCGGGGAGAACCACATCAGCATGGGCACGCTCGTCTGCTCAGGGGGCGCAATGACGTACGGCGTGCCGTGCAGGTACATCCCGCGTTCGCCCAGCGATTCACCATGGTCGGACACGTAGATCATGGCCACGTCGCGCTGGTCCGCGTATCCCTCCAGCAGGGCGATGGTCTTGCCGAGCACCTGGTCGGTGTAGACCAGCGTGTTGTCGTAGGTGTTGGTCAGCGCCTCGTTGGTGCAGGTCTGGATCTGGTTGCTGTTGCAGGTCGGGCGGAACACGGTGGCCTGTTCGGGATAGCGCTCGAAGTAGGTCGGCCCATGGCTGCCGATCTGATGCAGCACGATCAGGGCATCGCCCTTCATGGCATCGATGCGGGCACCGAGCTGGTGCAGCAGCACCTCGTCGTGGCAGGTGCCGTCCTTGTTCACGCACTGACCCGCCACCTTGAGGGCCGGCATGTCGTCGGTGGGCACGCGCTGGCATACCCCTTTGCAGCCGCCGTTGTTGTTGTTGCGCCAGAGGATGTCCACGCCGGTGCGCTGCAGGATGTCCAGCAGGTTCTCTTCGGTTGCGGCTTGAACGTCGTCATAGTGCCTGCGCGCCATGCGGGAGAACATGCAGGGCAGTGAGATCGCCGTGGCCGTACCGCACGATGCGACGTTCTGGAAGGCGATGACGTCCCCGCGCCGGGACAGGACCGGATTGGTCGCGCGCGGGTAGCCATTGAGCTGGAAGTTCCGGGCGCGCGCGGTCTCGCCTACGACGGCGATGATCAGCCGGGGGCGCTGGCCCGCAACCGTTGCAGGGCGGGTGGCGTCCTCGGCGACGGTCTGCAGGGGGCGCGATACGGCCATGTACCTGCGTTTGAGATAGCCGTTGGCATTGCGCACGACGGCTATGGGCAGCACCTGGTCCTTCAGCTGCCGGTTGTTGCGAAGCAGGGAGGCGTAGTCCTTGTAGAAGGCCAGAGACACCACAGTGAAGACCACCAGCGACGCCACGACATTGACCACCCATCCGCACGCGGTCCGCCATTTTCCCGCCGTGTGTCGAACCGGCAAGGACACCATCGCGGTGGCAGGCAGCACACCCAGCAACAAGAGCGTAAGCAGCAAGGGCGCGGAGACGTAGGAGGCGAGTTCGGCCTGGTTGGTCTCCAACGCGTTCTGCACCATGCTGCGATCGATCAGCACGCCGTAGTGGAGCATGAAGTAGGTGCACGCCGCGCTGATGATGACCAGCAGTGCCAGCAGCGGCTTGCGCAGGTAGGGCAGCGCCAGCAACGGCGTGAGCAGGATGTTGAACGCACAGAAGAGGAAGATCGGCAGGCTGATCAGGAACAGCACGCTGCGCGGCGTGTTCAGCGACAGGTGGGTCCATAGCGTTTGCCACAGTGCGATGTTCCCCGCGGTGGTGAAGAACAGCGCGGCGATCCAGGTCAATTGCACTGCGGTGAGCCGAATCGAGGTCAGACGTTGAAGCACGCGCATTCTTCCGTGAAGTGAAAAGTGCGCGCAGTATCGAAACGGGTGTATCAGGAAGTTGTCAGGGACGTGCTTCTGTCTTGCCTATGCCAACAGGATCACCGCCCAGACAGCACCGACCATCAGCAACGCCGTGGTCTGCGCGGCACTGCCCATGTCCTTGGCGTTCTTGGAGAGTGGGTGGATATCGAGCGAGATACGATCGACCACGGCCTCGATGGCGGAGTTGAGAAGCTCGACCAGCAGGCTGATGAAGCTGACCGCCAGCATCAACGCACGTTCGGCCGGGCTGAGATCAAGCACGAATGTGGTCGCCATCAGCAGGCCATGCAGGACCAGCAGCTGCCGGAACGCCGCTTCGCTGCGGATGGTGGCCAGGAAGCCGTCACGGGAATGGATCAGCGTATGAAACACCCGGTTCAACCCGGTTTTGCCATGGGGATACTTGCCGGTTCCGGTGGGGCCTGACGATTGCATCTGCATCTCACAAAGGGCTTGGTCTCTGTGGAGGATTGAGAAAGCCGCGTCAGAAAGCCGTCAGGATGGCGCCACTACGGCGCGCTGCACGTGTTCATGCCGTGCCAGGCATGTCGAGCGTGAACCGGCAACCGTTGGCCGAGCTTGCTACGGCCATCCGCCAGCCCAGGTGATCCACAATGCGTTGCACGATGGACAGGCCCAGCCCTTCGCCGCTGTGGCGCAGGCTGGGCTGGAAGCGCTGGAACTGCTGCGGATCGACGCTGGGCGGCAGGCCGGGGCCGGTGTCGGCGATGATCAGCGTGGTGCCCTGCACGATGATGCGTATTTCGCCTTCATCGGTGTACTGGCATGCATTGCGCAGCAGGTTCCAGACCACGCTGCGCGCCAGCTCGGCGTTGGTGTGGAGGCGCGGGTCCTGCGGCGCTTCCATGTGCAGGACCACTGGCTTGCGTGCCAACCAGGGCTCGCAGCGGGCCATGCAGTCTTCAATCAGGGGGCGCAGCGGAACGTCTTCCCTGGCCAGCCGCTGCGGATCACGCGAGAGGAGCAGCAGGCAGGTCAGTTGGCGCTGCATTTCCTGCGTGGTGCGCAGGATGCGCTCGCCGCTGGCCCGCAGGGGACTGTCGGCGGGCAGTTGGTGAGCGATGGTTTCCGCTGCGCCGGCAATGATGGCCAGTGGCGTGCGCAGTTCATGGCTGGCATCGCCCACGAAGCACCGCTCGCGCTGCAGGAACTGTTCGGCTTCATCGCTGTGCTGCGCGAACGCCCGTGCCAGTACGCCGATCTCGTCGCGCGCATCCTGGAACGGAAACGGCATCTCCTTGCGTTCCACGGCGTCGGCCAGGCGGGTGATGGGGGCGATGACACGGGCCGAGGTGAGTCGTCCGATCCAGAACGCGAAGAGGATGCATAGCAGGATGACCAGCAGCGCGTAGCCGTCGATGACGTGCTCGAGATACTGGTAACGCTCTGCATCCTGGCGAAGGTAGTAGCGTTGCCCGTCGACGTCGAACACCAGTAGGTGCCAGACGTCGGGCTTGCCGACGCTGTAGTAGCCCGGCGCATAGGTTCGCAGCGCTTGCGGCGCGGTGTGCGCGTCGTAAAACTGGCTGCCATTGGCCATGACCGGCGTGGCGCCGTTGGCTATGTCCGCTTTCAGCCGATGCATCTCGCTGTGCAGGCTTCTGGAAATGACGTATGCGCGCAGCTCGTCGTAGTCGAGCTGCTCGGCGGCGACCACAAAGCCCATGACCGCCACCATCAGGAGCACGAAGGACACCGTAATGCGTGTCCGGAGCATCATCGGCCGGTACATTGATTTCACTGCCCGGTCGCCTTCGCGGGGCGCTGCATGCGCCATCCCACGCCATGCACTGTTTCGATCAGTGGCGATGCGAAGCTCTTGTCGGTGTGCTGGCGCAGCTCGTGGATGTGCGTGCGCAAGGCACCACTTTCTGGCGGATGGTCGCCCCACAGCAGATACTCCATCTCCTGCTTCCTGACCACGGCAGGCGCGGCGCGCACCAGACACAGCAGCAGCTTGTGTGTACTGGGGGTCAGATTGATGGCCTGGCCTTGCCGCCACGCCTGTGGCGCACGGGTATCCACCTTGAGATCTTCCCAGGCCAGGGTGCCTTGCACGTGTCTGCCCTGGGCGCGGCGCACCAGGGCCTGGATGCGGGCATCCAGCTCCCTGAGCGAAAAGGGCTTGACCAGATAATCGTCCGCGCCCAGCGCCAGGCCCTGCACGCGGTCATCGACGGGGTCGCGCGCGGTCAACATCAGGATGGGCACCGGATTCTGGAACTCTTCGCGGAGCTTGTGGCACAGCGTCATTCCGTCCAGCCGCGGCAGCATCAGATCCAGCAGGATGGCGTCGTAATCGTTCTGCGTAGCCAGCCGCAGCCCGGTGGCGCCATCCCGTGCATCGTCCAGCACATAGCCCAACGGCTCGAAGAAGGCGTACAGGTTTGCGACCAACTCAGGGTTGTCTTCAATGATGAGCAGGCGGGTCATGGATCGTTGGCATCATGGAGCGTGTGAGGGACTTTGAAGGATTGCTGCGCCATTGCCAAGGCGCAGCGGGCGGACGCGCCACGCAGGCGTTGTTCTTTGCGGAGAGACGGTCGCGCCCTTCCGTCGCATCGGCCCGATCTTGACACGCTGCGAACCCCGGCTTCACTCTCCTTGCAGGGTCGCATCGGGATCATGCCTATCCTTCCTTCAAATCGCAGTCGGTTGGCCACCCGCAGGGCATGCGGTGGCGTCTGCCAAGAAGGTTTCCCCAATGTTCATCCTCGTTGGCGCGCTTCTGATCACGGTCATATCAGTGGCGAGGATGCCTAGTACGGAGTTTCCGATGACCGGCAAGTTTCTGATCCTGGGTGTTCGCGCTGAAATGGCCGACGCGCAGACGATAAAAATGCTGCAACAACTGGATGTCCAGTGCCAATCGTGCATGCAGGAATGCAGGTTGTCCGAGGGGGAAGGATTGGTGGACGTGCAAGGCGCGGGTCTGCTCAACTGCCCCCACTGTGGCGAACACCAGGCCGTCAGCCGCGCGCGGTTCGAGCAGTTTCTGCAGATGCAGGTGCTGAAGACCTGACGGATGTATCAGCGCCAGACAGCATTGCTCTCGCGAAGGATGCTTGGCTGTATTCCGGACATGGGGTTGGGCGGGCATTTCAATCGCGCGCCGGGCGCGGAGCGCGCCAGCCGCCGCTGATGATGAAGTCGAGCACGCCCACCACCAGCAGCGAGGCACCCACCAACGGGAACACCACCCCGCCAATGCACAGCAGCGCGAACACGATGGCCACCGTTCGCCGTTGCCTCGGCAGCGCAGGCACGCCCATCCCGCCGACCGGCCGCCGCTTCCACCACATCACCGCGCCGCTGATGCACAGCATGAGGATCGCGGCGCAGGCGGCGACCAGCAACAGGCGATTGAACGTGCCGTATTCCTGTCCCAGGTGCACGTTGATGCCCCATTCCAGCCCACGCCCCAGCACGCCGTACTCGGCGTAGCCCATGTCCAGCAGCACCCGGCCGCTGTATTGGTCCAGGTGCACCACACGCTGGCCTGCCACGTCCTCGGGGTAGACCGAGGCGGTGTACACGCCCATCGGACCGCGCGGCAGCGCCACGCTGTAACCGGGTGCCAGGCCGAGGCCGTTGATGCGTTGCAGCGCGGCGTCGATGCCGATGCTGCCAGGTTGGGCGGCGAGATCGCCCAGTGCACCACTGCCGTGCCCCTCGTGCCCGGCATGGCTATCGGCAGGCGCGTGTTCGGCGTGGCGCAGGGATGACACCGGCACTTGCGCCTGCCGCATCGACCAGGTGGGCGTGGTGGTGTCGGCCAGCCGCTGGTGCGACATCGGCACCTGCACGCGCACGCCAGCCGGATAGCCGTAGTCCTGCCCGTTGGCCCACGCGTTGACCTGCTTGCCCCACACCACCGACCAGGGCATGCCGGTGACCGCCAGGAACAGCAGCGCCAGCCCCACCCAGACACCGGTCACCGCATGCAGGTCGCGCCAGAACAGGCGCTGGGCCGGCCGGCCACGCACCGTGGTGACGCCACCGTTGCGCCCGCGCGGCCACCACAGGTAGACACCGGTCAACACCAGCAGGATGGCCCAGCCGGCAGCGATCTCGATCAGCGCACGGGCGTAGTCACCGAGCAGGTCCAGGCTGTGCAGCCGGCGTACGACACCGGAGAACGTGCCTTTTTCCGGCAGGTATCCGAGGACGCGCGCCGAGGTCGGGTCAACGTAGTAGATCTCGCGCCGACCGTCGGCCTCCAGCACACCGATTTCCACGCTGCCATCGCTGCGCTCCGGGGTGCTGTAGCGGAACACCTCGCCAGGCGTGAGGGCGGTGACGGCGGCGATCTGGGCGCTGGGGAGCGTGCGAGCGTGCTGTGGGTTTTCCACGACCTTGAGGTCATGGTGGACCCACCGGTCAATGGGCTTCTGGTACAGGTAGACCGCGCCGGTCAGTGCCAGCCAGGCAATGAAAGGCAGTACGAACAGACCGGCATAGAAGTGCCACCGCCACACCGCGCGGTAGAAGCGCCAGCGTTCGGTGGACGGCGGCGGGATGGCGGTATCCATATCAGAGCTCCCGGGTCCAGCTGAGGTAGAGGGCGCGGCCATCGCCGGGCGAGTAGCCGGATGCGCCGCTGTCATACCAGGCGTAGACGTAGAAGCGGTCCGTCGCGTTTTTCAGCTGCAGGGCCAGGCTGTTGCGCGGGTCCAGGCGGTAGGTGGCGCTCAGATTCAACAACGCATAGCCACCGTAACGGCCCAGCGTGTTGGTGCGTTCCACGAAGTAGTCACCCTGGCCGTTGCTCCAGGCGCTGAAGGTCCAATCGGGGGTGGTCGTGTACTCCACGCCAGCGTTGGCCAGCCAGTTCGGCACGTTCTCGACCTGTCGCCCACGGGTCTGCGGTGTGCTGGGGTCGGGCACCTTGATCACCGCCTTCTGCCGGGAATACGACGCCCACGCACGCCAGCGCGCGCTGGCCTGCCAGGTGAGCTGCGCGTCCCAGCCGCGGCGCAGGGTTTTGCCGACGTTGCCCACTTCGTTGCTGCCCACGCTGCCGTTGACGCCGAGGATGGTGGCCACTTCGTCGGAGGCGCGTTGTTCCCAGTAGGCGATGCGGGCCTGCAGCCCTTGCATGGGTGCCCACTTGAGGCCGGTCTCCCAGCCGTCGTTGATCGACGGCGACAGATTGCCGGGCTGCGTGCGGTAGGCGCCGTTGCCGCTGCCGATCTGGAACGTGCGGCCCCAGTTGGCGTAGGCGACGGTGCGGCTGCCCAGGTCATAGGACACGCTCAGCTTGGGCTGCCTGATCAGGCCGTAGTCGTACACCGGTGCACGCGTGCCGTCGGCGACGTTGTGGAAATCGCCGTAGATGCGGTCCACGCGGTAGGCCGGCACGATTTTCAGCGCGTCGAAGGGGCGGATCACGGCCTGGATATACGCACCGTGGGTGTCGAGATCGAACGCCCAGTCGCGCAGTGTGGCCTGACGTTCGCGCGCGACAGTGCGGTAGCGGCGGGCGGTGTTGTCCTGCCATTGCCCATCCACGCCGGCATCGAGCACCAACTCGGCCAGAGTGGTGGTGGGGCGCCAGGTGGTGTTGAGGATCAGCCCACGGTGGGTTTCATCGTTGAAGCGCTCCTGCTGCGCGCCGCCTGCGGTGAAGGTCACCCAGCGCTGGTTACGATAGTCGTTCTGGTAGGCCTTGGCGTTCCAATGCCAGTCGCTGGCGAGGGCGCCATCGAGGTGCAGCGCGGTCTGCACGGTTTCGCGCTCACTGCGGTCGTCGCGGGCGTAATCGGGCGACTGCCAGGGATCGGCCTGCACTTGCGGGTAGCTGAGATAGCCCGCTTCCAGCGCGGCGTTCTTGTAGTAACGACTGGCCAGACCGGCGCGCCAGCGGCCCTCGGGATCGGTGTAGAACCACTTGCCGGCGAAGCTGCGCTGGGTGCCCTCGGCATGGTCGCGCTCACCGTCGGTGCCACGCCAGCCGATGAAATAGTTCTGCGACCAGGCACCGTTCTCGACGCCCTTGGCCAGTTGCACGTCCTGTGTGCCGAAGCTGCCGACGGTGACGCTGAGCTGGCCGTCGTTGCCGCCATGGCGGGTGAGCACGTTTACATCACCGGCGATGGCATGCAGGCCGTAGCGCGCGTCGTTGGTGCCGCGCACGATCTCCATCGCGCTGATGTCCAGCGGAAACACCGCATCCAGGTAGGGCATGCCGCCGGCGTTGTCGTTGCTTGGGACGCCGTCGATGAGCAGTTTGACCGCGTTGATGCGGCCTTCGCCGTTGAAACCACGGAAGGAGAAGCGGCCGGCATCGGTGCCCATCTTGAACTGGGTGACCTGCACGCCGGGGGCGTTCATCAGCAGCTCCCAGCTGTGATCCACCTTCTGCTGCTGCAGCAGGTCGCCACCGAGGATGTCCACGGAGGTGAATACCGACCGTGCCGACAGGTCGCGCTCGGCGCTGGCGCGGGCCTGCACGGTACCCAGGGTRAGCACGGTGTCCTCCTTGGCGGACGCCAGCGACGGGGCCAAGGCAGCGCTGGCGAGCGCAATCAGAGTGGCCCTGGAAAGCGGGCGGGAAGCGGGAAGTCTGTTCATGGTCCACAAGATCGAGTTGCCGCGACCACCGCGTGGTCGAGACAGGCAAAAGAGCCGGCGGGTCAGCCGGACAGCGGAGGGGAAGGGCAGTATCCAGCGCGCGCATTCGGCCCGGCAGAGTTGCCGGGTGAGTGGGGCGGGTACGGACGGCCGGGCGCGATGCGCGCCTCAGGACGCAGGCTGGATCAGCAGGCGAGGGCGGGCGGCGGACCGCGGGCGCCGAGTGTGCCTGGCGGGGGCATTTGCGGGGCAACGACCTGCCTCGCCAAAGCCCGGAAGACCGCGGGCCAGAGCGCAATGAGCAGAAGCAGGGCGACCAGCAGGCTGACCATCCGTGCGGCGATCAGACAGTAGTCGCAGTCCACGCCCATGGCATGCTCGGCGTGGGGATCTGGAGACTTGGCCGGCGTGATGGCTGGCGATGCCGCCTGGCCATGCGCGCGCGGGGTCGCCATCGCCATCGCGTGATCCATGCCATGCGCCGTATCGTGATGCTTGGGGTACGCGCCCACGGGGGCGGGGTCGAGCGCGGGGTGGGGTGCGCCATGGGCGTTCGGCGCCTGGGAAGCGTTTACGCCCGGGTGCGCCAACGCCCGGCTGACCAGCGGCGCGACCCCCACCAGGAGCATGGCCAGGCAGGCCCAGGCATGAAGCCAGCGGTGGAGGGCAGGAGAGCGCACGGGGTTGATTCTAAGGGAGGCAGCGGCCGTGGCCGTCTGGAAGGCCCGCGCGCAGCCTGCGACCCGATGTCGCACCGTCCCGTGCCGATATTGACCCGTTATTTACGCCACAGTGCCAGACTGCTCCCGATTCCGGTGTGCGGATCGGGCTTTGGCGGAAGTCGAGGGGGAAGTGTGCCGTTCTTGACGGATTCTGCGGAATTGGCGGTGGAAGGAATCGGCGCGGCCCGCCGCATTGGCTGGATGCGGTTTGTCGGCAACGGCCTTGCCGCCCTGCCGATTGCCTCGATCATCCTCGAGCGCAACGACGGTGTGGTGGCGTGGGTGCTGCTGCTGGTCAACGCGTTGCTATGGCCGGCCATTGCGCTGGCCTTGATTCACCGCGCCCAGAAACCGGCAGCGGCGCAGTTCCGCTGCATGGTCATCGACTCGTTGCTGGGCGGTGCATGGATTGCCTTCATGGCGCTCAGCATCGTGCCCAGTGCGTTGTTCGCGGCGCTGCTGGTGGCCGACAAGATCGCCGCAGGTGGGGTGAAGCTGGCGGCGCGGGCGACCCTGGCCCTGGTGGTGGGATTCGGCGTGGCCTGGCTGGCCCTTGTGTTGCCCTTTCAGCCGGTGACCTCACAGCGCACGATTGCCCTCAGCCTGCCCTTCCTGTTCGTGTATGGCATCGGGCTGAGTCTGCTCAGCTGGCAGCTGGCGCGCCGGGTGAAATCACAGAACCGTCAGTTGCAGCGCCTGAGCCGGATGGACCCGCTGGTGGACCTGGCCAACCGGGGCTTTCTGATCCAGCGTGCCCAGCAGACGCTGGAGAGGTCGCACCGTCATGGCGGCGTTGCCTGCTTGTTGATGCTGGATGTGGACGACTTCAAGCGGATCAACGACGGGCACGGTCACCGGGCGGGTGACGAGGTGCTGCGCCACATTGCGGCGACGTTGAGGGACTTCATGCGGCCCGGCGATACGCCGGCGCGGCTGGGTGGGGATGAGTTTGCGGTGTTGCTGATGGAATGCACGTCTGCTGAGGCCATGCAGGTGGCTGAGCGGATCAGGGAACGGTTGCAGGCCAACCTGCCCGCAGAAGTGCGTTCGATCCAGATCAGCGTGAGCATCGGCATTGCCGAGGACTGGCTGGCCATGGCCGACCGGGCGCTGTATGTCGCCAAGCGACATGGCAAGAACACCACAAGCTTCGCGGAGTGAGCGTAATGCCTGGCGTCCATCCGTACGCAATTCCAACGCCACTGCTCCCTCACCGAAGTGCGGGAGCAGCGCGCCGGATTCAACGGCGGGCGTCGTCTTTTGCCTTGCCCACTTCACTCTGCACCTTGCCCACGGTTTTCTGGGCCTTGCCTTCGAGCTCCTGGGCTTTGTCGCCGGTGACCTTGCCGGCCACTTCCTTCACGGTGCCCTTGACCTGGTTCTTGACACCTTCGGTACGGTTCTTGTCCATCTCAAATGCCTCGCGGTTCCGCCCGTCGGTGGGCTTGAGCATGCTGCTTGCCTGGAAGTGTCGCCCGGGTGAAATATGACGAAAGTCAGGCAACTGGATTCCGAATCATTCAGGGTTGAATGCGATGCGTAACGGCGCCTTCGCGCGGCAGGCATCGCATCTGCACCTGGGCTCCACACCGCGCTATCTACAGTCGCCTGCATTCCCTCGATGGCGCGCCCGCGTGAACCTGCAGACCTCCTCTCCCTATCCGCTGCCCCGGCGCGCGCTGCCCGATAGCTGCCACTTCGATCTGCTGGAAGTGAGCGCGTTGCAGGACCCCTGCAGTGGCCGCATCGTGCATCTGTATTCCATGGTGGCGCGCTGCCTGTCGTGCGAGGTCATCTTCAAGGCGCAGGAGGGGCAGGGCTTTGTCAGTACCTCGGTGGCGCGCGTGCTGCGCTGTCCGACCGGGTGCGGTGAGCAATCGCTCAGGGGGGCTGCGCTGCGTCGCTGGAGCCCACAGGCGGCCTGACAAACAAAAAGAGCCCCGGGACATCCCGGGGCTCTTTTGTTGTGTACTACCAGTCTTTCAGGCGGGCAGGTCCCACTTTTCATCGTCTGCCGGTTTCTGCTTGTAGATGACGCCTGCAAAATCCACGTGGAGTTCGGTCCAGCCACCAGCATCGCGTCTGGCCAGGAGTTCAAAGTGCCTGGGCTTGCGGGCGGGTTTACCTGAGACCTTCCAACCGGCCTTCTTCACCGCGGCCAGCACCGCACGCGGATCGGCCGGTGCATCGGAGGGGGGGTGCTTGGGGCCGTGATGCGGCTTTTTGTGTTCCACCTCCACGAAGGCGCCCCCCTTCCTGGCGATGCGTGCGACTTTGATTTCCGACGGGCGTTGTTCGCCCTCAAGCCGTACGGCAAGGCCCTGCGCGAGAGGAAACGCTTCTGCGCCTTTCGGCCCCAGATCCGCGAGATAGGTCTGATCGTTGCTGACCAGCGTGAAGCGATGCGCGAAGACGTGCTCGATGACGCCGGCAACGGCGATTTTTTCATGGTGCGGCATGCATTTCTCCTGAGAGCGCCCAACCGCGGGCGCTGTCAGTCAATGCGGGCCATTGCCGAAGTTTCAAGCAATGGCCCGCGGCCGCTGCTTGGCCGTTCATCATTGAAGACTGTGGGCAAGGCGCGGGGCAGCGACGGCGCGCGTGTGCAAGGGGCGGTCACGGCGCACCGCGACCGGGTCGATCGTGAAGGCGGCGACGGCGTGCCGGAGCCCGGACGCCTGGACGTCGAGCTCGGCAGCGGCCGCGGCAGCCTCTTCGACCAGCGCGGCGTTCTGCTGCGTGGTCTCATCCATGCGGCCGACCACCGCGTTGACCTGCTCGATGCTGGAGGATTGCTCGCGGGAGGCGGCAGCGATCTCCTGCATGATGTCCGTCACCCGCTGCACGCTCGAAACCACCTCCTGCATCGTGGCGCCGGCGGCGCGGACCTGCGTGGATCCCTCGGCGACCCTGGCGGCGGAGTCGTCGATGAGTTCCTTGATCTCCCTGGCCGAGCTGGCCGCGCGTTGCGCCAGGCTGCGCACCTCGGCGGCGACCACGGCAAAACCACGGCCCTGGTCACCGGCGCGTGCGGCTTCCACCGCGGCATTCAGCGCGAGGATGTTGGTCTGGAAGGCAATGCCGTCGATCACGGTGGTGATGTCGGCGATGCGGCGCGAAGCGGTTTCGATGCCGTCCATGGTGCTGACCACCTCGTCCACGATCTCCCCACCGCGCCCGGCGACAGCGGCGGCGTCGATGGCCAGGCGATTGGCCTGGTCGGCCGAGGCGGAATTCTGCCTGACCGTGGAGGTCAGCTCCTCCATCGACGCGGCGGTTTCCTCCAGGCTGGCAGCCTGCTGTTCGGTGCGCCTGGAGAGGTCCTGGTTGCCGTTGGACAACTCCGTGGCCGCGCCGGTAATGGACTCGGACGAGAGATGGATGCGGCGGACGATATCGGCCAGGTTGGTGGCAGTCTTGTTGGCATCGGCCCCCATGGTGGCAAAGACGCCGCGGAAGTCGCCCTCCATGCGCGCGGCCAGGTTGCCCGATGCAACGTCATTGAGGAAGGTGGACAGTGCTGCGAGGTTCTGCTCGGCGGTGCCCATCAGGCCATTGAGGTTTTCCACCATGGCGCGGAAATCGTACTGATACGCCTGCGGCTCGCCGCGCGCGGAGAAGTTGCCCTCGGAGGCGGCCTGGGTAAGCTCGCGGATGTCACGGTTGATCGAGGACAGGTTGGCCTTCACCCGGTCCATGGTCTCGGTGATGATGGCCTTCTCGCCGGGCAGCCGTTGCATGTCGTCGGACAGGTCGCCCACCGCGTAGCGGCCGATCAGGTGGACCAACTGCATTTTGATGGCGATATGCGCCGCCACGATGTCATTGGTATCGCGCACCATGATGCCGAATTCACCCGGGTAGGCGGCCGCATCCATGCGGTAGCTGATCTGGCCACGCTCGTGCCGGGCCGTCATCTCGCCCAGCTCGGCAATGACGCGCCGGATGCGTTGGCGCATCTGCTCCATGGCCTCCAGCAGCTGGCCAGCCTCGTCGCCCCGATGTGCCACCAGAGCTGTATCCAGCTTGCCCTGGCTGACGTCGCGGGCGGCCTGCAGGGCAGTGCGCAGGGGGCCGACGACGCTGCGCGTGAGCGCGATGGCGATGACCGTTCCCAGCGCCAGCGCCAGCAGCGTTGCGCCGATCATGAGCATGGCAAAGCCGCGCGCGGTGGCCGTCAGCTGTTCGGCGGTGGCGGCGCTCTTGGCCTCCTGCCAGTCGATGAAGGCGTTGATCGAGGCCAGCCAGGCCACGAAGGCCGGCTTGGCCTGGGTGAGCATCAGCGCTGTTGCCGACTGGACATCGCCGGCCTCGCGTTGCTTGCTGACTTCGGCCAGCAAGGGGAGAGTGGCGGCCTCGTTGGCGCGGATGGCCTTCAACATGCCGATCTCTTTGCTGTCCGTGCTCGCCGCGATCATCTCCGACAGGGGTTTGGCGGCCACCGCGTAGTCGCCGGCGAGTTTCTCGATCTGTTGCGTGGCCTCGGCCCGGGCCTGCGGGTCATCGGTCAGGACCACGTCGCGCAGCGCGATCGCGCGGTCATGCACACTGCCCCTGAAGTTGATGGCCAGGCGCTGCTTGACCGCGTTGACGTCATTGATCGTGTGCAGGTCGTTCTCGATGAGGTGGACCCGATGGATGCCCACCAGAGTCAGGACGACCATCAGTCCTATGAGAGCGGAGAAGCCAACGCTCATGCGCTGGCCGACACGTAGATTCCTGACAAAGTGCATGGTGTGGATAGCCTGGTGAGATGCAGAGGGGAGGCGACGAGCCGGAGCTCAAGTTGCGCGGTGGAGAACCGATATCGGCGGCGCACCGCTTTGCTTCAAAGACGTGCGGCGGAGCATTTAGGTGGCGATGCAATTTGTGACGCGAGGGTGATGAAGTTCATCCCAGGTAACCTGCAGCGACTGACCGACACGCGCGAACAACGCTGCAATCGTTGACGCGGGCGAAGGCGTGGCCAGCAGGTAACCCTGGACTTGATCCAGGCCGATATCGGCCAGCACGTCGAGCTGGTCCTGGTGTTCCACGCCCTCGGCCACGGTGAGGTAGCCAAGCTCGTGGGCCAGATGGTGGATCGCCGAGACCTTGGCTCTTGCGCGTGGGTCCGTGCCGATGCCGTCGATCAGCGACTTGTCCAGTTTGAGGGTGCGGATGGGCAGGTCGGACAGGTAGCTGAAGTTGCTGTAGCCACTGCCGAAGTCATCGATGGCGATCCGGATGCCCGCCTGCGCCATGGCGCAGATCTGCGCGACCGCAGGGGAGTCGGGGCCGAGCCACTCGCCCTCGGTGATCTCGAATTCAACCATCGAAAACGGGATGGCGCGCCGCGCCAACTTCGCGCTGATGACCTCCCAGGCGGTGGTGCTGGTGAGATAGCTGCTGGGCAGGTTGATGGACAGGGGAACGTCCACGCCCTGGGCCCGCCACGCCAGCAGCTGGTCCAGGGCCGCATCCAGCACCCAGTCGGTGACCAGTGCCATCAGGGCGGTCTGTTCGAAGACCGGGATGAACTCGAGCGGGCTGATGGGGCCGAGCACCGGGTGGGTCCATCGGATCAGCGCCTCGGCAGAGACCGGGGTGCGCGTTGGGGCGTCGAAACGTGGCTGATAGGCCAGATGGAACTCGCCGTTGGCGATGCCGCGCTCGGCATCCGACGCCAGGCGGTAGGCGCGGTGCACCGTCTGGTCCCGCGCTGCCGAGTACCAGCACAACGTTTGACCCGCGTCGAACGCATCGTGCAGGCCCACCAGGAGTTTCCGAAGCAGTTCGTGRCTGCCTTCGCCGCCTTCGACCGCGCAGATCCCTGCGTGGAAGCGCGGCGACATGGGCACGGCGGCGGCCATCAGCGGACGCAGCATCCGGCCCCTTAGTTCCATGACCAGGCTTTCCACCTGGTCTGGGGTGGGCATGTCCACCAGGAAGGCGAAGCGCGTGACCCCCACGTGGTAGACCGTAGCGATGCCGCCCAATGCGGTGCGCAGGCGAACGCCGGCGCGCCGGATCAGCGCTTCCAGCGGTTGCAGCCCAAGTACCTGGCCCACTTGGCTGGCGCGGGGGATGTCGAGCACGTCGATGGCCACGGCGTAGCGCCTGCCGGTGGCGCTGCGGGCGACAATGCCGGGGAAATCGGCGTGGAGCTGGTGGCGGCTGGGGAGGCCACTGACCGGATCGAGCCGGCCGGACAGGTTGCGCAGCTCCAGCTGCCCCATCACCAGCTGGGCCAGGCTCGACAGCTGCTCGCGGTCGCTGTCCAGGAACTCGCGGGGCATGCTGTCCATGATGCAGAGGGCGCCGATGGCCACCCCGTTCCTGGCGACCAGCGGGGCACCTGCATAGAAGCGCAGGTGCGGAGCGCTGGCGACCAGGGGGTTGTCCTGGAAGCGCGGGTCGGCCGCCAGGTCGGTGACCACGAACACCCCGTTGGCGGTGATGGCGTGGGCACAGATGGAGGCGCGGATGCACGTCGCCGCCACCGGCAGCCCGATCCGGGAGACAAAGCGCTGTTCCACATCGCCCAGGATCGAGACAAAGGCAACCGGGACATCGAAGGCGTAGCTGGCAAGACGGGTGATGTGGTCCAGCGAGGGGAGCGCGGCAACATCGGCGATCTGCATGGACCCAAGAACGGCCTTTCTTTCATCTTCCTGGGTGACTGGGGGACTCATTGCGCGTCGGTCGTGGGGTGGGCTCTGGCTATCTACGTGCGGGAGGCCCATTTGGATTCATGCTTCGGCGCAGGCAAATGAATAATTCAATGACACATTCAACCTGCGTTTCATCGGCGCGCGATGACTGTCGGAATGTTGACGGGATGCGTCAGAATGTTGACCGGCCGGGGCGCAATCTGACGTCCTGCGGCCGAACCGGTGCCTGATACGCATGGCCCGGCAAAAAACCCAAGGAGTGTGTGCGCGTGAGGAAACTCGACAGGATCTACCACGATGGGCAGGCCTGGAATTTCTCCAGGTATTTTGATTACATCGATACAGTGGCGAGTGGGATGCCCGCGTCGCTGCGAGCTTTCGCCAGCGACATCGATAGCTACACTCTTGGCGGAAACAAGACGCTGCACGATGCAAGGATGCTGTCTCTCCTTGTGTCCAAGCAGTACAAGGCCAGATTCTCCAATGGAGAGACGCTGATCGCGCTGAGCCTTATTGATCAGATGTTCGAGGGCACGACAACGCTACGCTATGGTGGCGTATCCAGTTTCCAGCTGTGCGAGCCCGCCCTGGAAGACAATGGGCATGCCGATCTTCTTCTGCACGAGTTCTCGATTGTCCGCCCCGGCGTTTACCGGCACCACATCATTCTGGACCACGATGGCGAACTGCAGATTGAGTTCGCGCGCTTTTCCCATGAATGGACGCCGCTGCCCACTTAGTGCAGCGGCGTGCCGGGTGACTTACTTGTCCTGCGTAGCAAACCGCAGCCGGTTATGGTCCGGGTCCACCACCAGCATTTCCCGTCCGCCCCACGGCACATCCGCCGGCGCGCGGAACACCGCCGCGCCGGCGGCCACGAACGCGCGATGCAGTGCGTCCACGTCGGGCACTTGGAAGTAGACCGCGCCACCGGGCTCGCAATCGCCGGCATGTTCGGTCAGAAACAGCAGTTGGCCCTCGCGGCTGATCTGCACGAACAGTGGCATGCCCGGTTCGAAACGGTGCTCCCAGTCAATGGCAAAGCCCATGCGCTGGTAGAACGGCACGCTGACCGTGGCATCGGTCATGCGCAGTTGGGGGATGACGGTCTGTTGCATGGGGAGCTCCGGTGCCGGTGTGACGGGCCAGATTCTAGCGCCGTCGCGTCGGGGTTGACGGGGCGGCGGCGCGGCATCCACTCATGATCCGGCGTTCACGCTGCCAGAACTATCGTCTGCCTCTGCCCCAGGATCTACAGACGTGCCAGCCCAGAAGGAACAAGACGCCGCCCGATGGCGCATCTACGAGGCCCTGCTTCAGGCCACCCCGGACCTTCTGTACGTGTTCGATGCCCAGCACCGTTTCATCTACGCCAACGACGCCCTGCTGACGATGTGGGGCATGCGCTGGGAAGATGCCACGGGCAGAACCTGCCTTGAGCTGGGGTATGAGCCGTGGCACGCGGCGATGCACGACGAGGAAATAGACCGGGTGGTCGCCACTGGCCAGCCCATCCGGGGCGAAGTGCCGTTCCCGCACCAGACCAAGGGCACGCGCATCTACGAATACATCTTCACCCCCGTATTCGGGCTGGATGGAAAGGTGGAAGCCATTGCCGGCAGCACCCGCGATGTTACCGAGCGCAAGGAACATGAGCAGCACCTGGAACTGCTGATCAACGAGCTCAACCACCGGGTGAAGAATTCGCTGGTGATGGTGCAGTCGCTGACCCGCCAGTCGTTCAACAACGCCGTCAGCCTGGAGGACGCGCACGAGAAGATCGATTCGCGCCTGCTGGCACTGTCCACCGCGCATGACACCCTGACACGCGAGAACTGGCAAAGTGCCGACATCCTGGAGTTGGCGCGCGATGTCTCAGCGTTGTGCGAGCCCGATGCGAGCGGCCGCTTCGTGCTGGAAGGGCGGTCATGCCGGGTCGACCCGCGCCGCGCACTGGCGCTGTCGATGGCGCTGCACGAGTTGTGCACCAACGCGGTCAAATATGGCGCGCTCTCCTCGCCGCAGGGGAAGGTGCGCATCGCCTGGGTACGCAGCGTGGATGCCGATGGCGGGGATCTGCTTGAACTTGTGTGGCAGGAGAGTGGCGGACCGCCGGTGTCCCCGCCGGCGCGCAAGGGCTTCGGCTCCCGCCTGCTCGAGCGTGGATTGAAGCGCGATCTGGATGGCGACGTCGAACTGGCCTTCGACCCGGCCGGCGTGGCGTTCCGCGTGTCGATGCCGCTACCGGCTACCGTGGCGGAGGTGACCCTGTGACCGCGCGCGTGCTGGTCGTCGAAGACGAATCGCTGGTGGCGATGGTGCTCGAGGACTGCCTGGAGGCGCTGGGCTACGAAGTGGCCGCGTCGGTGGCCAATGTGGATGCCGCGCTCGAGGTGGTGAGGGCCGGGGGTGTGGACCTGGCCGTGCTGGACGTCAATCTGGCGGGCAGCGCGTCCTACCCGGTGGCCGAGGCGCTGGATGCCCAGGGCGTGCCGTATATTTTCATTACCGGCTACGGGCAGGCCGCGATCGCAGAGAAGTTCCGCCATCGTTACGGTCTGCAGAAGCCGTTCCGCATGCGCGATCTGCAGGGCGCCCTGGCGACGATGCAGCCGAACGCCGGACAGCAGCCTGACGCGATGTAGGGTCGTGTCCATGTCTGCATAAGCCGACCGCGATCAGCGTGCGTCGCCCGGCTCGTCGCGCGTGCGGGCCAGCGCCAGCGACACGAGCACCCCCGTCCCGGTCGAGTAGCCCACCAGCGGCCAGGCATCGTCGTTCCTTCCGGGCGCTCGGCGTAGACGTCGCGCACGGTGGCGAAGGTGGCAACCAATGCCGCCGACGCGCCCAGTGCCTGGAAGACACGGAACATGAGGAACATGCCGGGGCCATTGGACGCGGCAAGAGCGAGGGAGGCAATGACGAACATCGTGCCGCCGCCCATCGCTATCGGGCGCCGACCAATGCGGTCTGCCAGCGCGCCAAACAGCAGTTGACCTGCGCCGAGCAGGACCATGCACAGGCTGAGCGTGAGTTGCACGACGTGAGGGGTGGTGCCCGGCAGAGCGCCGCAACAACAGCCGGTTGTCGCGGCTTACTCGTCGTAGGTCTTGCTGTTTCCCATGGGCTCTGGGCGTCCTGCGCGTCGAAATCAGCGCTGGACTCCAGCAATTGACGACTTGTGGCGTTCGCGGCGGGCACGATGAAGAAGGAATTCTTAATGATTTATTCTTCCCCATGAGGCAGCTGCAACTAGGTAGCTTGATAAGCACATGCGTTTTTAGCATGTGGGTTCACGCAACTGTCGTGCCAGGTTCACGGGGCATTGATTGAGCCGGGGTGTAGATTCAATTCACGCCCCAAGTAATGGCTGGGGTTCCCCCATCTTCGTAGTGCGCTCCTGACGATTGCTTGCGCCGGCCATTCCGGTTCGAGGTGGAGTCTGCTGCGTCGTGTTTCTCTGCCAGCGAGTCCCCCATGCCTACGCGCCTTCTTCCCCTTGCGTCTTCCGCTGCCAGCGCAGAAGCCGTATCCCAGAGTGATGTCATCCGCGTGCGACGACATAGGCAAGCCGCGATGCCGGTTGGCCTGTCAGGTTTCTCCAATCTTGCGACAGACACGGTGCGCCGCGTGCTGTTCGTGGTGTCGGAGATGGCCGATTTCGTGAAGGCCGGCGGACTCGGCGATGTGGCCGCAGCATTGCCACGCGCCCTGCGCGACCGCGCCGACATGCGCGTGCTGATTCCCGGCTACAGCGAGGTGCTTGCGCGCACCGGGCCCATCGAGGTGGTGGGGCAGACCGAAGCGCATGCGGCGTTGCCGGCGTGCGTGATCGCACAGACGGTGCTCGAGGATGGCTTGCCTGTGTATGTGCTGATCTGCCCGGAGCTGTACGAACGGGAAGGATCGCCGTACGTGGACAACGCCGGCCAACCCTGGGCGGACAACGCCATTCGTTTTGCCACGTTGTCACGTGCGGCGGCGATGATCGCCTCGGGCGAGGTGGGCATGGAATGGCAGCCGGACCTGCTGCATCTGAATGATTGGCCGTGCGCGCTGGCAGCGGCCTACGTACGTTGGTCGGGCAGCACGGCGTCGTGCCTGCTGACCATCCACAACCTGGCCTACCAGGGTTTGTTCCCGAGCGCGCTGGCGGCCGATCTGGGCATCGACGAGGTGCAGCGCGTGGCGCTGGAATTCCATGGGCAGTTGTCGTTCCTGCGCGGCGGCATCGTGCACGCCGACCAGGTCAACACGGTGAGCATCAGTTACGCGGCGCAGATCACCGCCCCGGCCGAGGGCTGCGGGCTGGACCGGTTGCTGTCGCGGCGCGCGGCGCTGGGTCACCTGAGCGGGATCGTCAACGGCATCGACGCCAGCTGGGACCCGAGCACCGACCGCCACCTGCCGGCGCACTTCGACGTGCGCAGCTTTGAAGGCCGCGACCATAACGCCCGCCACGTGCGCCGCGCCTTCGGGTTGCCGGAAAGCCGCGGGCCGTTGTTTGCGGTGGTGTCGCGACTGGTGCACCAGAAGGGCCTCGACCTGACCTGCGATGTGGCGCCGCAGATCGTGGCGGCCGGCGGCCAGCTGGTGATCATCGGCGGCGGCGAGCCGGAGATCGAGGAGCAGGTGCGCGCATTGGCGCGGCGCTTCCCGGGCAGCGTGTCGGCCTACATCGGCTTCGATGAAACCCTGGCCCGGCGCATGTTTGCCGGCGCCGATTTCCTGCTGATGCCCTCACGGTTCGAGCCGTGCGGGTTGAGCCAGATGTATGCACAGCGCTTTGGTTGCCTGCCCATCGCGCACGCCACCGGCGGGCTGATCGATACGGTGGACGACGGCGTGACCGGCTTCCTGTTCAACGGGCCGGAGGCGGACATGTTGCGCCGCTGCGTGCAGCGTGCCTTCCGCACCTTCCGCCAGCCGCGGCTGATGGCCGCAATGCGGCGCGCGGCGATGCTGCGCCCCAGCGGCTGGGAGGTTGCCGGCACGCATTACATCGACCTGTACCAGCGCACCGCCGAGGCGCGCGCATGACGGTGTCGTGCGAGGTGCAGGCCCCGATGCCGCAAGGTTCGGAGGGTGTACCGACGTCCTCGTCGGTTGACGAGCCCTTGTCGCCTGGTCTGGCCGCGCTGGCGGCGGGACAGCCGGGCGATCCGTTCGCGCTGCTGGGCCCGCACCAGGACGCGCAGGGCCGTTGGCGGCTGCGCGTGCTGTTTCCCGGTGCGCTGGCCGTGCAACGGCGCGACGCGGGCGGGCGCTGGCAGCCGATGGCGGCGCTGGGCGAAGGCCTGTTCGAATCCGCATGCGAAAGCGCTGCGGTGGCCTTGCTGCGGGTGGACTGGGGTACATCGACGCAGGAGATCGAAGATGTCTTCGGTTTTGGGCCGCAGCTGGATGCGGCACTGCTGGCGGGCATCCCCGCTGGCGACCCGCACAGCATCCGTACCGGCCTGGGCGCGCAACGTGCCACCGACCAGGGCGTACACGGCGTGCGCTTTACGGTGTGGGCGCCGAACGCGCGTCGGGTAGCGGTGGTGGGCGAGTTCAACAGCTGGGACGGCCGACGCCATCCGATGCGGTTCCGCCATGAAGCCGGCGTCTGGGAAATCTTCGTGCCGCGCGTGGTCGCCGGTGCACGCTACAAGTTCGAAATCATCGCTGCCGATGGCTCGCACCTCACCGACAAGGCCGATCCGATGGCGCGGCAGTGCGAGCCGCTGCCGGGCACCGCCTCGGTGGTGGGCGCCGATGCGGAGCATGCCTGGCAGGACCGGGACTGGATGAACGCGCGCGCGGCCAACGCGGACGGTGCGATCTCCATCTATGAATTCCACGCCGGTTCCTGGCGACGCGGCCCGGACGGCAGCGTGCTTGATTGGGACCAGTTGGCCGATGCGCTGATTCCGTATATCCAGCAGCTTGGCTTCAGCTACGTCGAGCTGCTGCCGGTAAGCGAGCATCCGTTTGGCGGCTCCTGGGGCTATCAACCGTTGGGGCTGTATGCGCCGACCGCGCGGCATGGTGACCCGGAAGGGTTCGCGCGTTTCGTGGACCGCTGCCACCAGCAGGGCCTGGGCGTGATCGTGGACTGGGTGGGCGCGCATTTCCCGTCCGATGCGCACGGCATGCAGCGCTTCGACGGCACTGGCCTCTACGAACACGAAGATCCGCGCGAGGGCCTGCACCCGGACTGGGACACGTTGATCTATAACTACGGGCGCAGCGAGGTGTCCGGGTTCCTGATCGGCAGTGCACTGGAGTGGATCGACCGCTTCCATATCGATGGGCTGCGCGTGGATGCGGTGGCCTCGATGCTGTATCGCGACTACAGCCGCGCCGACGGGCAGTGGATTCCAAACGCGCACGGTGGCCGCGAGAACCTGGAAGCGATCGACTTCCTGCGTGCGCTCAATACCGCCATCGCCACGACTTATCCGGGCGTGGTGGTGATCGCCGAGGAGTCCACCGCGTGGCCGGGCGTGACCGCGCCGGCCGCCGAGGGCGGGCTGGGGTTCTCGCACAAATGGAACATGGGCTGGATGCACGACACACTCAGCTATCTGCAGCGCGACCCGATCCATCGCTCGCACCACCACAGCGAGATGACCTTCAGCGCGATGTACGCCTTCTCCGAGCAGTTCGTGTTGCCGCTGTCGCATGACGAAGTGGTGCACGGCAAGGGCTCGTTGCTGGGCAAGATGCCCGGCGACCGCTGGCAGCAGTTGGCCAACCTGCGCGCCTATTACGGCTTCATGTGGGCCCACCCGGGCAGCAAACTGCTGTTCATGGGCGGCGAGTTCGCCCAGGCCACCGAGTGGAACCACGATGCCGAGCTGGACTGGGCGCTGGCCGCGCAACCCGAACACGCCGGGGTGGCGCGCCTGATCGGCGACCTCAACCGGCTGCTGCGTGATATTCCTGCACTGCGGCATGGCAACCGCACCGAGGACGGCTTCGAGTGGAGCGTGGGCGACGATCACGTCAACAGCGTGCTGGCCTTCATCCGCCACGACGTGCAAGGCCATGGCGGTGCGTTGCTGGCGGTGAGCAATTTCACCCCGGTGGCGCGACATGGATACCGCGTGGGAGTGCCGCGTGCCGGTCGTTGGCGTGAGGTATTCAACAGCGACAGCCACTTCTACGGTGGCAGCGACGCGGGCAATCGTGGACAGGTGGACGCCCGGCCCATTGCCATGCACGGCCACGCGCAATCCATCGAGCTGACCTTGCCGCCTTTGTCCACGGTCTACCTTCAGGTGATGGAGTGACGCCTGCGCGGCGGCAACTGGGCGCGCAGCGGCAGGCGGAAGGTGGGTACTGCTTCCGGCTGTGGGCGCCGGCAGCGCACCGCGTGGAACTGCTGCTGGAGGGCGAGGTAATGGCCATGGTTTCGGAAGAAGACGGGTGCCATGCCGTCGTCTGCGACGCCGCGCCCGGTGCGCGCTATCGCTTCCGGATCGATGGTGCGCTCAGCGTGCCCGATCCGGCCTCGCGCTGGCAGCCGGAGGGCCTCAAGGGCGCCAGCGCCATCCCCGATGAAGACGCCTACGTCTGGCAGACCACCGGCGGGGCAGGGCGGCCGTGGTCCGAAGCGGTGCTTTACGAAGTGCACCTGGGCGCGGTGGGCGGCTATTCGGCGCTTCAGGCTGAGCTTCCGGCGTTGGCGGCGATGGGCATCACCGCGCTGCAGTTGATGCCGCTGGCCACGTTCCCCGGGTCGCGCAACTGGGGTTATGACGGCGTGCTGCCATACGCCCCGGCCTCGGTGTATGGCACGCCCGACGAGCTGAAGGCGCTGGTCGATGCCGCCCACGGATTGGGGTTGATGGTGCTGCTGGACGTGGTGTTCAATCACTTCGGTCCGGAAGGCAACCAGCTGGCCAGCTACGCGCCGCAGTTTTTCCGCGAGGATGTTCGCACGCCGTGGGGCGCGGCCATCGATTTCCGCCAGCCGTGGGTGCAGCGCTACTTCATCGACAACGCGCTGATGTGGCTGCGCGAATACCGCTTCGACGGCCTTCGCCTGGATGCGGTACACGCGATCCATCCGCAGACGTTCCTGGTGACGCTGCGCGAGGCCATCCACGCCGATGGCCCGGCGCATGCGGTGGACCTGGTGGTGGAGAACGAAAACAATGCCGCCTCATTGCTGGGCGAGGGCTATACCGCGCAGTGGAACGACGATTTCCACAATGCGTTGCACGTGCTGTTGACCGGCGAGACCGAGAGCTACTACGCCGACTATGCCAGCGCACCGGGGGCACGATTTGCCCGGGTGCTGTCCGAAGGGTTTGCCTGGCAGGGCGAAGTGAACCGGCATGGCAACCGCCGCGGCGAACCCAGCGCAGGGTTGTCGCCGGATCATTTCGTGGTGTTCGCGCAGAACCATGACCAGATCGGCAACCGCGCCTTCGGCGATCGCTTGCAGGGTTCGGTGGCCCCGGCACGCTTGCGGATCGCGCACGCGCTGACCGCGTTGACCCCGATGGTGCCGCTGTTCTTCATGGGCGAGCCGTGGGGCGCGCGCGAGCCGTTCCTGTTCTTCACCGATTTCGAGCCACCACTGGATGAGGCCGTGCGCCAGGGGCGGCGAACCGAGTTCAGCCAGCTCAAGGCATTCACCGAGCCCGCATCGCGCGAGGCGATTCCCGATCCGAACGCGCTGGAGACGTTCCTGGCCTCGCGTTGTCCGATGCCGTCGCCGGACGCGCTTGCGCACAACCCCTGGCTGGCCGACTTCAAGGCGTCCCTGGCGTTGCGGCACCGGTATCTGGCCGAGGGCGCGGCGCAGGCGCGCAGCCTGGGGGCCACGGTACTGGCCGATCAAGCCATCGCCGCGGGATGGGCACTGCCCGGCGGCGAGTGGTGGCTGGCCTTCAACCTTGGCGGCACGGCGGTGGCCGCCACCTTGCCGGCCGGACAAACCGTGCTGCAGCTGGGTGACGTGGATGCCGACGACACGTTGGCGCCGGACGCGATGCTGGTGCGCTGGGTGCCGCTATGACCGCGCCATCGGTAGCGCTGACGGACCTGGCTGCCACGGTCGGGTTGATCGTGGACTGGCATGACGTGCACGGCACGGCGCGTCGGGTCGACCAGACCACGCTGCTGGCGGTGCTCGGAGCGCTGGAATGGCCGGCCGCCACCCCCGCACAGCGGATGGAGAGCCAGCAGCGCTGCCTGACCGAGCGGGCGCAGCCGAAGCTGCATACCGCACAGGTCGGCGCCACGCTCGTGATCGGTCCGGCCGATGCAGGGCAGGGGCAGTGGTGCGATGAGGAGGGACTTACCGAGGCCGCCAGCCAGGATGCGGCAGGTGGCTGGCGTTGCCCGCGGCGGCCCGGCTACTGGACGCTGCGCATCGGTGGCGGCGAACATGCCGTCGCCGTTGCGCCGGCCCAGTGCTTCAGCGTGGCCGATGCGACCGGCACGGAAACCCCGCGCCGATGGGGCGGCACGCTGCAGGTGTATGCGGGCCGCTCGCCCGGTGACGCCGGGATTGGCGACAGTGCGGGCGCGGCGGCGTGGTGCCGGCGGATCCGCGCGGCCGGCGGTGACGCGCTGACGCTCAGCCCGCTGCACGCGGCCGGCCGGATCGAAGCGCTGTACAGCCCGTACTCGCCGAGCGACCGCCGCTTTCTCGAACCGGTCTACACCGCGCCGCCTCCCTGGGTCGCCGATGACGACGACGCACTGCAGGCGCCGATGCCGACGCCCGACGGGTTGATCGACTGGGCGGGGGCGGCTGCGTACAAGTGGGCGCGATTGGCGCACTGGCACCAGTGGCTGGACGCCGCGCCCGAGAAGGTGCGTGAGGACCTGGATCGCCATCGACAGGAGGGCGGAACATCGCTCGCCCGGTTTGCCGCGTTCAACGCCGCCGCGCTGGGCCAGCCGGACCCGGCGCTGCAGGAATTCGCGCAGTGGTTGTCGACCCGAAGCTGGGCCCAGGTGCAGCAGCGCGCCCGCGCAAGCGGCATGGCGCTGGGGCTGATCGCCGATTTGGCGGTCGGCTTCGTACCGGACGGCGCCGAGGCGGCTGCCGCTGGCGATACCGCGCTGCGCGGGCTGGTGCTCGGGGCGCCGCCGGATGCGTTCGCGCCGCACGGCCAGGTATGGGGCGTGAGCAGCTATTCCGGCGATGGGCTGCGGCGCACCGGGTTTGCGCCATTCATCGACCTGCTGCGCGCGGTCATGCGTGATCGCGGTGGCGTGCGCATCGATCACATCCTTGGCCTGCAACGGCTGTGGGTGGTGCCGCACGGCGCAGGGTCGGAAGCGGGTGCATATCTGCGCTATCCGCTGGACGACCTGCTGAACCTGCTGGCACTGGAATCGTGGCGGCACCGCTGCATCGTCATCGGCGAAGACCTCGGCGTGGTGCCTGAGGGCATCCGTCAGCGGCTGGCCGAGCGCGGCGTGCTCGGGATGGATGTGCTGGCGTTCTCGCGCGCCAGCGATGGTGAATTCCTGCCGCCCAACCTGTGGCGGAAGATGGCGGTGGCCACCACGGGCACGCACGATCTACCCACCCTGGCCGGGTGGCAGCGTGGCGAAGACATCGCCGTGCGCGCGCAGCTGGGCAACGACAGCGCAGCGACCGTCGCGCAGGCCATGCAGCAACGTCGCCAGGAAGCGGCGCAGCTGGCCGCCGCGGTGGGCGCCGATGCGACGTGCCCGGAAGCGTTGCACGATGCGGCCATTGCGTTCGTGGCCGCCGGTCCTGCGCCGCTGGCGCTGCTTCCCGTGGAAGATGCGCTGGACCTGCGCGAGCAGGTGAACCTGCCCGGCACCGTGGCGGTGTATCCCAATTGGCGGCATCGCCTGCCGCAGCCATTGCCGCGGCGTACGCTGCACGCTACGTTGCGTCGGTTCGCGGCGGCGCGCGGCAGTGAACCCTGAGATGGTGCCGTTCCGCGCAACCGCACGGCTGCAGCTGCATGCCGGTTTCGATTTCGAGGCGGCGCGCGCGCAGGTGGCCTACTACGCGGCGCTGGGCATCAGCCATCTGTATCTGTCGCCGATCACCCGGGCGGTGCCCGGTTCGACCCACGGGTATGACGCGCTCGATCCGACCACGGTCAATCCGGCACTGGGCGGCGAAGCCGGGCTGGTACGCCTGGCCGGGCAGGCGCGCGCGCACGGCATGGGGCTCATCATGGATATCGTGCCCAACCACGTGGCCGCACACCCGGACAATCCGTTCTGGGCCGATGTGCTCGCCAACGGCCAGCGCAGCCGGTATGCGGCGTGGTTCGACATCGACTGGCAGGCGCCTGGCCGCGGCGGCAAGCTGTGGCTGCCGGTACTGGATCGCCCGCTGGCCACGGCGGTGGCAGAAGGGGGGATCCAGGTGGAACGCGATGCGGCGGGCACCGCCTGGCTGTCGCTCGGCGATGCCCGTTATCCTTTGGCGCCGGAAACCCACGCCGATGCCGTGCCGGGCATGGCAGCCGGACCGCTCACCGCATTGCTCGCCGGCCAGGCCTATCGGCTGGCGTGGTGGCGCAGTGGCGACGCGCAGGTCAATTACCGCCGGTTCTTCACCCTCACGGCGTTGGCGGCGCTGCAGATGGAGCGCGCCGAGGTCTTCGATGCGGTGCATGCATTGCCGCTGCGGTTGGCCGCCGACGGCGTGATCGACGGGGTGCGCGTGGACCATGTGGATGGCCTGCGTGATCCTGCCGCCTATCTGCGACGCCTGCGTGATGCGCTGGATGTGGCCGGCGCGGCACGCAACCTGGCCCCCGGCACGCTTGGGCTGTGGGTGGAAAAAATCCTCGGCCCCGATGAGCGGCTGCCACCGGATTGGCCCTGTGATGGCACCACCGGCTATGACCTCATGGACCAGGTGGGCGGATTGATGCATGACAGCGCCGGTGGCGCGGTGCTGGCACAGCAGTGGCGACAGGCGACGGGAGACGGGCGCAGTGTCGAGCAGGTCGAGCTGCAGGCGCGCGGTGAGGTGCTGGATAACGGGCTGCACGCCGAGTTCGAGGCACTGGCCGCGTTGCTGGCCGAGGTCGCCGACGAAGCCGGCGGCCAGGCGGCTGATTTCGGCAGGCCCCTGCTGGCCGCGGCGGTGGCCCGGTTGCTGGCGCATTTCCCGGTGTACCGCAGTTACCTGACCGGCGCGGCACCGGCCGCATTGGACCGGGTCTGGTGGCAGCGCGCAGCACGCGATGCCTGCGCCGGCGCCGACCCTGCCGTGACAGTGGTCATCGAGCAGATCCTGCGCTGGATGCTTGAAGCACCTGCGCCGATGGGCTCGCACGCGCTGCCGGCACGGTGCCTGCGGCTGCGCCAGCAGTTCCAGTTGCTGAGCGCGCCGCTCAACGCCAAGGCGGTGGAGGACTGCAGCTTCTATCGCTACGCCGCCCAGCTCTCGCGCAACGAGGTCGGCACGCATCCGTCGGTGCTGGGGCTGTCGCCGGACAGCTTCCACGCGCTGGCGGCCGAGCGCGGCCAGTTGCATCGGCGTGCGCTGCTGGCCACGGCCACCCACGACCATAAACGCGGAGAAGACGCGCGGATGCGGCTGGCGGTGCTGTCGCACTGGCCGACGTGGTGGGGTACCACTGCACGGCGCCTGGACCGCCTCGCCGCGCCGCTCGGCGTGGCCGCGCTGCATCCTGCCGATCGCCAGATGCTGTGGCAGACGCTGGTGTCGGCATGGCCGGCCCAGGTCGAGCAGCTACCGGACGACTTCAGCCCGCGCATCCGCCAATGGCAGCGCAAGGCGTTGCGCGAAGCCGGCGTGCGCAGCAGTTGGCGCAACCCCGACGCCGCCTACGAGCAGATCGCAGACAGGCTCGTCGACGACCTGCTGTCTGTATCCCGTGCGCAGCCGCTGCGGCACGCGCTGCGTGCGGCGGTGACGCGGCTGGCGCCAGCCGGTGCGCGCCTGAGCCTGGCCCAGACCGCGCTGCGCCTGACCGTGCCTGGCGTGCCGGATATGTACCAAGGCACCGAAACGTGGGACCTGTCGCTGGTGGACCCGGATAACCGCCGGCCGGTGGATTACCCGGCACGCCATCACGGACTGGATGACACCCGGGCGTGGTCGCAGCTGCTGGTGGCGTGGCACGACGGCGCGGCAAAGACGCGCCTGCTGCGCGACCTGCTGCAGTTGCGGCGCGCGATGCCGGCGTTGTTTGCGCACGGCGATTACCAACCGCTGGATACCACCGCGCCCGATCGCGTGCTGGCGCTGAGCCGCACGCACGCGCAGCAACGCGTGGTGCTGGTGGTGGCCATCGATACCACCGCCGGCCCGGCGGCGCAGGCGAGCGCCGCGCTGCCGGGGCGTTTCTGGGGCGGGGCGCGCGTGAACGTCCCGCCTGGCCGTTATCGCAACGTACTCACCGGCCTGTCTGTAGATATTCAAGCCGTTGGCATTCCCCTGCGGGTGCTGTCTGCGGACAGCCCCGTGACCGTGTTGATCCACCAATGAAGCCGGGACCCATGGAAGAGCAAGAACGACGCGAACGCATTGAAGAACTGGCGCGCCAGATCTGGGAGGCCGAGGGCCGCCCGAACGACCAGCACCTGCGCCATTGGGTGATGGCCGAGCGCCTGCTGGAGGCCGAACTGCAGGCCGCCACGGGCAAGGAGCGTGGCCAATGAACGGTCGGCCGACGGTGCAAACCTCCCGCCTGCGCGCGGGCCGCCCCTTCCCGCTGGGGGCCACCTGGGATGGGCTGGGGGTCAATTTCTCGCTCTACAGCCGGCACGCCACCAAGGTGGAGCTGTGCCTGTTCAACGAGCGCGGACGCGAGGTGGAGCGGATCGTCCTGCCCGAGTACACCGACGAGATCTGGCACGGCTACCTGCCCGATGCCCGCCCGGGCCAGCGTTATGGTTACCGCGTGGACGGCCCGTACGCACCCGAAGCGGGCCATCGTTTCAACGCCAACAAGCTGCTGCTGGATCCGTACGCCCGGCAGATCGTGGGCCAGCTCAAGTGGGCGCCGGCGCTGTTTGGCTACACCGTCGGGCACCGCGACAAGGACTTGAGCTTCGACAAACGCGACAGCGCTCCGTTCATGCCCAAGTGTGCGGTGGTCGATGACGCCTTCACCTGGGGGCGGGATCGCCCGCCGGGCGTGGCGTGGGAAGACACGGTCATCTACGAAGCGCACGTGCGCGGCCTGACCATGCTGCACCCGGACGTGGCCGAATCGGCGCGGGGCACGTTCTCCGCGCTCAAGCAGGACGGTTTGCTGGACCACCTGAAACAGCTCGGCGCCACCGCGCTGGAACTGCTGCCCATCCACGCCCATGTGGACGACCAGCACCTGCTGGAGCGCGGCCTGCGCAACTATTGGGGCTACAACACCCTGGCCTTCTTCGCGCCGGACCCGCGGTTGCTGTCAACCCATGCGATCGCCGAGTTCAAGCAGATGGTGGCCTGCGTTCACGCCGCCGGGCTGGAAGTGATCCTGGACGTGGTCTACAACCACACCGCCGAAGGCAACGAACTGGGCCCGACCCTGTCCTTCAAGGGCATCGACAACGCCAGCTACTACCGGCTGGCCGACAATCCGCGCTACTACATCAACGACACCGGCACCGGCAACACCTTCGACCTGACCAACGCCGGCGCGCTGCGCATGGTGATGGACTCGCTGCGCTACTGGGTGCAGGACATGCACGTGGACGGCTTCCGCTTCGACCTGGCCACCATTCTCGGCCGCGAGCGCTCCGGCTTCGACCCGTCGGGCAGCTTTCTCGACGCGGTGCGCCAGGACCCGGTGCTGAGCCAGGTGAAGCTGATCGCCGAGCCGTGGGATATCGGCCCGGGCGGCTACCAGCTGGGGCAGTTCGCGCCGGGCTGGGCCGAATGGAACGACAAGTTCCGTGACAACGTGCGGGCACTGTGGCGCGGCGATGGCGGCCAACTGGCCGAGTTCGCCACGCGCATCATGGGCTCGGCCGACCTGTTCAATCACAAGGGTCGACGCCCGGCGGCGTCGATCAATTTCGTTACCGCCCACGATGGCTTCACCCTCAGCGATCTGGTCAGCTACAACGACAAGCACAACGAGGCCAACGGCGAAGACGGACGCGACGGCAGCGACCACAACATCTCCTGGAACCACGGTACCGAAGGCCCGACCGAGGATCCCGACGTGCTGGCACTGCGTGCGCGGCAGATGCGCAACCTGCTGGCGAGCCTGCTGTTCTCGCAGGGCACGCCGATGCTGCTGGCCGGCGACGAGTTCGGGCGCACCCAGCAGGGCAACAACAACGCCTATTGCCAGGACAACGCGCTGACCTGGATGGATTGGGCGCAGGCCGGCTCGGAGCCCGGCGTGCGCCAGGCAGCGTTCGTGCGCAAGGCGCTTAAGCTGCGTCGCCGCTATCCGCAGCTGCGTCGCGGGCGCTTCCTGGACGCGCGTGACGACATGGCCGATACCGCGATCGAATGGCTGCGCGCCGATGGCGGGGTCATGCACGAAGCGGACTGGAACGATCCCGAGGCGCGCGTGCTGATGCTCAAGATGGGCGGCAACGCGCTGCAGGGCGGTGAACCCGGCCCCGAGCATGAAACCCTGCTGTTGCTTTTCAACGCCGGCCATAGCGAGGTGCGCTTCGATGTGCCGGTGCTGCCCGGGCGGCATTGGCGGGTCCTGCTGACCAGCACCGACGGCCCCGTCCCGGCGCTGGACCCGCAGGGCGGGCTCACGCTGCCCGAGCGGAGCATGGGCCTGCTGACCAGTCGCCGGGTGCGTGCTCCCGAGAGGACCCCATGATTGCCATGACCCCCGCGCAGACCGGCAAGTACGACGTGGTGGTGGTGGGCGGCAGCTACGCCGGCATGTCCGCCGCGCTGCAACTGGTGCGGGCGCGTCGCAACGTGCTGGTGATCGATGGTGGCACGCCACGCAACCGCAACGCGCTGGTGGCGCATGGATTCCTGGGCCGGGAGGGGATCGCGCCTGCGGAGATCGCGATGCAGGCACGGCAGGAACTGATGGCCTATCCGACCTTGACCTGGCTGACCGCAACGGCGGTGGCTGCGTCGGCCGAGCCGGATACGCCGTTCAAGATCACCTGCGAGGGCGGTCAGACATTCAGTGCCGACCGTTTGATCCTTGCCTATGGGGTGACCGATGCGCTGCCCGATATCGACGGGGTCGCCGAGCGCTGGGGACGCAGCGTGCTGCACTGCCCGTACTGCCACGGCTATGAGCTGTACGAAGGCCGGATCGGGGTGATCGGCTGTTCCGACGATGGCGGCGCAGGGCAGGCGCTGCTGCTGTGCGACTGGGGCCAGGTGACCCTGTTCTGCAGCGAGGCAGACACGCGTATCGATGCAGAACAACGCCGCCGTCTGGACGATTGCGGGGTGGTGATCGAATCCACGCCGGTGCGATGCGTGGATGAGACCGCCACCATCGTCCTCGAGGACGGACGCCGCCTGCCGATGGACGCGTTGTTTGTCTCGCCGCGCTCCACGCTGTCCAGCGACCTGGCCGAGCAGCTCGGCTGCGAGCTCAAGGACGCTGGCTGCATCACCGCCGACTCGGCCAAGCAGACCACCGTGCCGGGCGTGTTCGCCTGCGGCGACGCAGCGCGCATGGCCGGCAATATCGCGCTGGCGGTGGGCGAGGGCGCCTTGGCCGGCGTGGCCGTACACCATTCGTTGATGGGCTTGCTGGACTGAACGACGCGGTATTTTCTGAACGAGTCAGGGATCTGCACGGATCTTTCACGGAACGCGCGGCAACGTATCGCCTCATGAACCTGAATTGATTTAAGCTCGCGTGCTGGCGCGCATTCATGTGAAGTGCGTCACTTTTTGATCCCCTTTCCAGGAATGCCCCATGGCGGCTTTGCAGCAGCGCACGATCGACCTTATCCGTAGTCAGCAGGAACAGCTGCTGTCCAAATGGATGGAAAACCTGACCTCCGGAAGTCAGGCGCAGGACAACCGGCTGTCCCAGCGCGAGCTGGAGACGCAGGCACGCGAGTTCTGGCGCTTGTTCCTGGAGGCCATCTCCACTGCCAACGCCGGCACCGTGGGCGCCCGAGAGTGGCAGGACACCCGCCGCTTCCTGGAAGATCTCTCGCGCGATCGGGTGCTGAAGGGCTTCAATTCGACGGAGACGGCCAGCTTCCTGTTCTCGCTCAAGCGCCCGTTGTTCGAACTGGTCCAGCAGGGCTATGCCGCCGATGCAGCGCAGCTGGGCGACCAGCTCTGGGCGATCTCCGAGCTGCTGGATCTGCTCGGCCTGCACAGCGTGCAGGCGTTCCAGAAGACCCGCGAAGACGTGATCCAGCGCCAGCAGGAAGAGATGCTGGAGCTGTCCACCCCGGTGGTGAAGCTGTGGGAAGGCGTGCTCGCGCTGCCGATGATCGGCACGCTGGATTCGCAGCGGACCCAGGTGGTGATGGAATCGCTGTTGCAGCGGATCGTCGATACCGGCTCGGAAATCGCCATCATCGACATCACCGGCGTGCCCACCGTGGACACGCTGGTGGCCCAGCACCTGCTCAAGACCGTCACCGCGATCCGCCTGATGGGCGCCGATGCGATCATCAGCGGCGTGCGCCCGCAGATTGCCCAGACCATCGTGCACCTGGGGCTGGACCTGCAGGGCATCGTGACCAAGGCCAATCTGGCCGATGCACTCGCCCTGGCGCTCAAGCGCACCGGGCAGACGGTGGTGCGGGCAGAGCGCTGAGATGGAACGTATTCCGATTCTGCAGATGGGCGACCTGCTGCTGGTGACCATCCAGGTGGACATGCACGATCAGCTCGCGCTGACCCTGCAGGACGACCTCAGCGAGAAGATCCGCCGCACCTCGGCGCGCGGCGTGCTGATCGATATTTCCGCGCTGGATATCGTCGACTCCTTCATCGGGCGCATGATTTCCACCATCTCCGCGATCGCGCGGATCATGGACGCCACCACGGTCGTGGTCGGCATGCAGCCGGCCGTTGCGATCACCCTGGTCGAGCTGGGCCTGACCCTCAGCGGGGTGCGGACCGCGCTCAACGTCGAGCGCGGGATGAAACTGCTGCAGCGCACCGATGACGACGCGCCATGACCGCGCCCAGTGGGACGCTGCCGATCCGCGTTGAGCAGGACGTGGTGCTGGCGCGCCAGGCTGCGCGGCAGGTGGCCGTGGCCTGCAAGCTGCGCCTGATCGACCAGACCAAGTTGGTCACCGCCGCCAGCGAACTGGCGCGCAATGCCGTGATCTATGGCGGCGGTGGCACGATGGACTGGGAAATCCTGGAGAGTGGGCTGCGCAAGGGCGTGCGCTTGGTCTTCGCTGACCAGGGCCCGGGCATTCCCGACCTGGCGCAGGCGCTGACCGATGGCTGGTCGTCCGGGTCCGGCATGGGCCTGGGGCTGTCCGGTTCGCGCCGGCTGGTGGACGAGTTCGAGCTGGAGAGTGCGCCCGGCGAGGGCACGCGCATCACGATCACCAAATGGACCTGAACTTCGCCGGCCAGGTGACGCGGGTGGTGGCGGTCGAAGAAACCTCGCAGGTAGGACAGGCCCGGCGCGAAGCGCTGGCGCTCGCCGAGCAGGCCGGTTTCAACGAAACCGATGCGGGCCGTGTTGCCCTGGTGGCCACCGAACTGGCCACCAATGTGATCAAGCACGGGCGGGGCGGGCGCATGCACCTGTCGCTGGTCTGCGGGCGCAGCGGCCTCGGTGTCGAGCTGTGCGCGATCGATGCGGGCCCGGGATTTTCACTGGCCCACTGCCTGCCCGATGGCTATTCCACGGGCGGCACCCAGGGCATCGGTCTGGGCGCGATCGCACGCCAGGCGACGCTGCTTGATGTCTGGTCCGATGCCAGGGGCGCGGTGATCGTGGCGCGGATCTATCCCGGCCGCGCGACGGCCGCCATTGATCTTCCGTACGGTGCGCTGCGCATTGCCATGCGTCATGAAGTGGCCTGTGGCGATGGCTGGCACCTACGCGCGCAAGGGCCGTCGGTGGCGGTCACGATGATCGATGGCCTCGGCCACGGGCTGCAGGCGGCGGACGCCGCGCAGGCCGGCGTGGCTGCCGCTGCGCAGGCCACCAGCTTCGATGCGCCCGGCCTGATCGGCGCGTTGCATGCCGGCATGTCCGGCACCCGCGGTGGCGCGGCGGCGGTGGCCAGTATCGACACGCAGGCCGGCAGCATCCAGTTCGCGGGCATCGGCAACATTTCCGCCACGCTGTGCGAGCCGACCACCTCGCGTGGCATGGCCTCCCATCCCGGCATCGTCGGGGTGCAGTTCCGTAAAGCCCAACCCTTTCATTTTCACGCACCCGCAGGCACGCTTCTGGTCATGCACAGCGATGGACTGCAGGCCCGTTGGAGCCTGCGTGACTACCCCGGCCTGTTCCACCGCCACCCCAGCGTGATCGTGGCGGTATTGCAGCGCGATTTCGACCGTGGCCGCGACGACGTCGGCATCGTGGCCCTGCGTCCTGGAGACCTGCATTGACTACCGCCCCTGACCCGCACGAGCTGCAGACGTTGCGCCTGGAGGCCGACGCGCTGCGTGCCGAGCTGGAGGAGACCAACCAGGGGGTGCTGGCGCTGTATGCCGAACTGGACCAGCAGGCCGAGCAGCTGCGCGAGGTCTCCGAGCTGAAGAGCCGCTTCCTGTCGTACATGAGCCATGAGTTCCGCACGCCGCTGGGTTCGATCCTGAGCATGACCCGGCTGCTGGAAGACGGCATGGACGGCCCGCTCACCGACGAGCAGCGCCGCCAGGTGCGCTTCATCAGCGCCTCCACCAGTGAGCTGCGCGAGATGGTGGATGACCTGCTGGACCTGGCCAAGATCGAGGCCGGGCGCATCACGATTTCCCCGGCGTGGTTCGATCTGATGGACCTGTTCTCGGCGCTGCGCGGCATGTTCCGCCCGCTGGTGGAGGGCAACCAGGTCGACCTGGTGTTCGACGATCCGCCCGCGCTGCCGATGCTGTACACCGATGACAAAAAGCTGGCGCAGATCCTGCGCAACTACATTTCCAACGCCATGAAGTTCACCCCGAATGGCCAGGTGGTGGTTTCGGCACGCCTGGAAGGCGAGCACTCGGTCCGCTTCAGCGTGCGCGATACCGGCATCGGCATTCCTGCCGAGCTGCAGTCCACCCTGTTCGAGGACTTCGTCCAGGTCGACACGCCGTTGCAGAAGCGTCTGCGCGGTACCGGGCTGGGGCTGTCGCTGTGCAAGCGCTTCGCCGAGTTGCTGGGAGGGCATGTGGGCGTGGACAGTGTGGTCGGCGAGGGCTCGGACTTCTATGTGATCCTGCCGCTCACGCTCGCCACGGAGGCTGCCGATGCCGCACTCTGACCGCATCCTCGTCGTGGACGACAACGTCGCCACCCGCTACGCGGTGCGCCGCGTGCTGGAGCACCATGGGTTCCGCGTCGAAGAAGCCGGTACCGGTGGCGAGGGACTGGCCAGGCTGGCTGCGCAGGACTTCGGCGCGCTTGTGCTGGATGTGAACCTTCCTGACATGAGTGGCTTTGACGTGGTGCGGCAACTGCGCGAGGACGCGCGCATGCGGCTGCTGCCGGTGGTGCACGTTTCGGCCGCGTCCATCGCTACCGGTGACCTGATCACCGGCCTGAACGCCGGTGCCGATGCCTACTTGATCCATCCGGTGGACCCGGACGTGCTGCTGGCCACGCTGCGCACGTTGCTGCGCGCCCGACGTTCCGAAGAAGCGCTGCGCGAGGCCGAGGCGCGGTTCGGCGAGATTTTCCGCCAGATCAATGCACCGATCGCCGTGCTGGATGCGTCCCTGCGCTCCCATGATGCCAACGATGCCTTCGTGCGCCTGCTCGGCATGGATGCCACCCAGCCGGGCGCGCTGGAATCGCTTCTGGACGAACAGGCCGCGCCCCTGGCTGCCCTGAAAGTCGCGCTGGCCGAAGGCGAGCGCTGGCAGGGCACGTTTACCCTGCGCGCAGGCGCCGACACCCGCATCACCGAATGGCGCGTGACGCCTTACCATGCACCGGGCCAGGGCCTGGTGCTGATCGAAGACACCACCGAACACCACGCGCGCGAGTCCGAGCAGCGCCAGGAGCTGGAAACCGCGACGTCGGAGCTGGCCTTCCAGATCGCCGAGCGCCAGCGCACCGAGGTCGAGCTGCTGCAGGCGCAGAAGATGGACTCGCTCGGCCAGCTTACCGGCGGCATCGCGCACGACTTCAACAACCTGCTGACCACGATCATCTCCGGCCTGGACATGATCGAGATGGCCGTCTCCAGCGGCAAATGGGACAAGGCCTCGCGGTATGTCGAGATCGCCACCGGCTCGGCCCACCGCGCGGCGGCGCTGACCCAGCGGATGCTGGCCTTTGCCCGCAAGCAGCCGCTGGACCCGCAGACCTTCGACGTGGTCGCGCGGATCCGTTCGCTGGAAGACATGCTGCTGCGCTCGATCGGCGAGAACATCGAGCTGGACCTGGAACTGGGGCCGCAGCCGATGGTGGCCGTGGCCGATCCGAACCAGTTCGAGAACGTGATCCTCAACCTGGTGATCAACGCGCGCGATGCGCTGGGCGGGCAGGGGCTGATCCGCATCCGCGCCGACCGTACCGAGATCGAGCGCGATCATGAGCTCGCGCCGGGTCATTACATCAGCGTCAAAGTCCTGGACAACGGCATCGGCATTCCGATGGAACTGCTGACCAAGGTGTTCGAGCCCTTCTTCACCACCAAGCCGCAGGGCGAGGGCACCGGGCTGGGCTTGTCGATGACCTACGGGTTCGCCCGCCAGTCCGGCGGCAGTGCGCGCATCGCCAGCGAGCGCGGCGAAGGTACCGAGATAGAACTGCTGCTGCCGGAAGGCGAGCTGGTCGGCATCGACGAACAGAAACCTGTTCC
Organism: Stenotrophomonas sp. P5_A9; assembly: GCF_056400525.1. NCBI lineage: Bacteria > Pseudomonadati > Pseudomonadota > Gammaproteobacteria > Lysobacterales > Lysobacteraceae > Stenotrophomonas > Stenotrophomonas sp. P5_A9. The sequence goes on along the minus strand of NZ_JBFULC010000008.1, from coordinate 3,052 downwards.
CAGCCAGGTCCCGCGTGGCAGTGCCGAACGCATCCTGCTGGTGGACGATACCGATTCGGTGCGGATGATGGTGCGCGAAATGCTGGTCGAGGCCGGTTACCAGGTGGTCGAGGCGATCAATGCGCAGCAGGCGTTGCTGGAGCTGCATTCGACCCGCGAGGTGGACCTGCTGCTCTCCGACGTGGGCCTGCCGGGCATGAACGGGCGCGAGCTGGCCGATGCCGCGCGCGTGTTGCGGCCGCATCTGCCGGTGCTGTTCGTCACCGGGTATACCGAGGGCGCGGCGGTGCGCAACGAGTTCCTCGGCACGGGCATGTCGCTGCTGCCCAAACCGTTCAGCGTGATCGAACTGCTGCGCAGCGTGCGCCAGATGTTCGCGCCGGCCTGAGCGGCCCCGCGCGGGCTGGCCCACCTGCGCTGCAGGGGGCCGCGGGCCGCAACGGGTCAGGGGCTCGGCTTGGGTTCGCCCAGTTCCGCCCGCCGCGCCCGGAACACCTCCGGCGTCTGCGGCTTGATGAACAGCGCCACCAGCTCCGGGTATTCCTGCTTTACCGCCTTTTCGATCCGGGTGATGCACGCCTCGATCTGCGGGGTGGTCCGGTCGTCCTCGAATTCGGCACTGAGCATCGCCACCACCTGGTCCGGACCCATCTGCATGGTGGTGACGCCGTTGGCGTTGCGCAGGTCCGGGTCGGTATTGGCTACCGCCAGGATGCGCTTGGCCACGCTGGGATGGGCCGGTTCGCCGACCAGCAGGCCCTTGGTTTCGCGCGCCAGAAGGAAGGCAGTCACCGCCAGCACCCCGGCGATGCACAGCGAGGCCACGCCATCGAGGATGGGCATGTCCAGCAGCTGCGCGGCCACCAGGCCGATCAGGGCAAACCCCAGGCCGAGCAGGGCAGCGCTGTCTTCCAGCAGCACGGTGAACGTGGTCGGGTCCTTGCTGCGCCGGAAGGCTTCGAAGTAGCCCAGCGTGCCCTTGGTGGCGCGGAACTCGCGCAGGGCGATCCACCAGGAGGTGCCTTCGAACACGATGGAGACACCCAGCACCGTGTAGCTGATCAGGTGGTTGGTGGCCGGCTCGGGGTTGCGGATGTGCTGGATGCCCTCGTACGCCGAGACGCCCGCGCCGGCGGCGAACACCAGCAGGGCCACGATGAAGCTCCAGAAGTACAGCTCGCGCCCGTAGCCGAACGGATGCACGGTATCGGGCTTCTGCTCGGAGCGGCGCAGGCCGTACAACAGCAGCAGCTCGTTGATGGTATCCACCAGCGAGTGCACGCCCTCGCTGAGCATCGCCGAGCTGCCCGACAGCCCGGCGGCGACGAACTTGGCGATGGCGATGCACAGATTGCCGGCAAGCGCGGCATAGATGACAAGACGGGAGCCGGACGGCTTGGCCATGGCGGGGACGGGTTGAATGGGGGAGCTACATGATCCCCAAGCGCCCGTACCGGCGGCGTGCAGGGCGGAAATGGGCGCGGCGTTGCATCCAATCGGCCCGCTGGCCCGTACACCCCATGCCTCCCTACACACGGCGTCATCCACCGCAGATGTATCGTCAACCCGACCCGCCGCCCTTTTCCTTCGACGCCGCCCGTATCGTGTCCGTTTCCGCCCAGCCCACCGGCGTGCTTCCCGACTGGACCCAGGACATGGAGGGCGTGGCGCGGCTGCGTGACCGCGAGTGCTTCATCCGTATCTACGACCATTTCATGCCCCGCCTGTGCATCTACCTGCGTGGCCGTGGCGCCCCGGACGGCACCGCCGAGGAACTGGCGCAGGAAAGCCTGCTGCGGCTCTGGCTGAACGCGGCCGACTTCGACGCCTCGCGCAGCGCGCTCAGCACCTGGCTGTACCGCATCGCGCGCAACCTGCACATCGACCGCTTCCGCAGCGAGCGGGGCTGGCTGCAGGCCCAGGAGGCGGTCGAAAATGCGGCCCTGGATGATCCGCCCGAGCGCACCTCCGCCGAGCAGTTCGCCGACCACGCGCGCCTGCGCCAGCGGATCAACGAGCTGCCGGCCATCCAGGCACGGCTGGTGCGGATGTCTCATTTCGAAGCCAAAAGCCACAGCGAAATCGCCCAGGCGCTGGGGATGCCGCTGGGCACGGTCAAATCCCACCTGCGTCGGGCATTCCTGCAGCTGCAGTCCAGCGTCGGGAGTGCGCCATGAATCCCCGCCACCACCTGCATGAATCGACGTTGATGAGCTACGCCGCCGGCGCCTTGCCGACCGCGCTCAGCATCGTGGCCAGCACGCACCTGGAAAGCTGCGCGCATTGCCGGCACGTGTTGCGTGACGCCGAGGCCATCGGCGCGGCCTTGCTGGACCAGACCCAACCGGCATCGCCCAGCGCGCGCCAGGCGGCATTGCGCGAGGCGATGCTGGCGCAGCTGGACAGCGAGGATGTGCCGGACGATCCGGTGCGCGATCTGCGGCCGCCGACCGCGTCGGCACCGCCACGTGGTTCCGTGCAGGCCCATCCCGATGCGCTCCCGGTCTCCCTGCATCCGTACTTCGGTCCCTCGCTGCGCGACGTGCGCTGGCGCTGGATCGCGCCCGGCGTGCACTGCATCCGCGCCGCCGACATGCCGTCGTTGATCATGCTGCGCATCGCCCCGGGCAAGTGTCTGCCGATGCACAGCCACGGCCAGAGCGAGCTCACCCAGATCCTGCGCGGCGCCTACAACGACGCATTGGGCATCTTCGGCCCAGGGGACATGGCCGACCTGGATGAAGACGTCGAGCATCAGCCGGTGACAGCACCGGGTGCGCCGTGCATCTGCGTGTCGGCGCTGGATGCGCCGCTGCGTTTCAGCGGCTGGTTGGCGCGCAGCATGCAGCGTTTCGTGAAACTCTAGCGTTCGGCCTTGCCAAGGATCTCCTGATGCCCGCCACCTCCCGCCTTGATGTTCTGATGACCGGTGCCAGCGGACTGGTCGGGCAAGGCGTGCTGCGCGCCTGCCTGGCCGCAGCGGATGTCCAGCGCGTGACGGCGTTGGTCCGCCGCAGMGGTGCGGTGGCGGACGGCGTGGAGGAAATCGTGC